>SPBW01000185.1 GCA_004525685.1 Candidatus Atribacteria bacterium | reverse complement strand
GCGATGCCGTATTCGCCGATGGGAGATAGCGTGCCGTCGAGTTTGCCAATGATCCTGCCATCGAAACCCACGCGTTGTGCTGCCACGTACACGCCTTGTTCCACGTAGGGTTCTAGCTCTTCAAGTACGAGAATCGCCTGACAGTGTCCGAGCAATTCCCTCACTTCGTCTGCGGGAAACGGAATCGTCGTACGCGCCTCTAGGACAGAGGCGTTGCTTGCGATCTGAGCCTCAAGCGCCTCAGAGAGGTAGGCATTGACTGCTCCCACACAGACGATGCCGACGCCGCCGGCCTGGTTCGAGAGACAGAGTTGATTGAGCCCCATCTCGTGGACAACCTGGCCCGCATGCGCCAGTCGGTCGATGAGCGCCTGATGTTGATCGAGACAGATCTTCGATCCCGCTTTGGTGTAACGCGTGATATCCTTCTCCAGAATCGGGTCAATCTCTTTGGGCGAAACTGGATCCTCGGTCTCAACAACAGCGTGCCCCAGGGCAACAGCTGTAGTAAGTCGAAGAAACACGGGAGATCCCGTCTTCTCCGATAGCTCGAAGGCTGTTTGGACCAGATCGTACGCTTCGGCGGGCGTTGCCGGCTCCAGCATGGGTAGTTGCGACATCAGTGCGAATCCCCGCGAGTCTTGCTCGGGCATGCCCGCACTGACCCCGGGATCGTCGGCCACATAGATGACCAACCCGCCATTGGTGCCGGAATAAGCGATGGAGATGAGCGCATCATAGGCCACGTTCACGCCTGACATCTTCATCGTGCACAGAGAACGGTGTCCGGCCCATGCGGCACCTGAGGCGATCTCAAACGCCACCTTCTCGTTCGACGACCACTCCACATGTCGGCCGGGCAGGTCCAGTGTCAGTAGATGCGCAACACAGCCTGTCGATGGCGTACCCGGATAGCCCGTCGCTACCTTCACACCCGCACGCAAAGCACCCAGCGCGACAGCTTGATTCCCAGTCAGGATCTTCTTCGTCACTTCAATCCGTCCTCTCGCAAAGACGCCAAGTGCGCCAAGAAGCGCTCATGCCTATGGAAATTCTCACGGTCTACTTGGTTCTTCCCCTGCGGTCTTTGCGCCTTGGCGAGAGTCATGTAGTTGCTCCCCGTATTGCATCCATGGCGGCCAGCACGCGTTTGGGTGTGAATGGGAGTTGGTGGATGCGCACGCCCAAGGCATCAGCTACGGCGTTGGCAACAGCCGGGGCCGCCGGCGTCAACGCGGGCTCTCCGATCCCCTTGGCACCGAATGGCCCGACACCAGTTCCCGATTCCAGGATGATGGTTTGCGTTGTCGGGAAGTCGAGCACGGTCGGAATCAAGTACTCGGCAAACGATGGCGTCTTGATGATTCCGTTCTGTAGCTCGAAATCCTCCATCAGGGCATAGCCGAGACCTTGGTGACTGCCGCCGGCGATCTGTCCGTGCACGGCTGCCGGATTGATGGCGCGACCCACGTCATGGCACGCCACCGACTTGAGCAGCTCGATCTCGCCTGTCTCAGTATCCACAGCCACTTCAACGGCCTGCGCCCCAAACGTGAAGTCGGGCCAGATATCGCCCTGTCCAGTCTCGGGGTCGAGTCCTTCGGTGAATGGCGCGTTGAATTGTGCCAGATGAGACAGCCCAATCCCCTCTGAAGCGCACAGTCTGACGAGATCCTTGTGCTCGATATATCGAGACTCATCGCCTAGAACAGAAACGCGCGAGTTCGCGATTTCCAATTCGTCTCCGCGAACGCCAAGTTTCACGGCGGCCCGGGTGAGAAGGCGTGCTCGTATGGTATTTGAAGCCAAGGAGACCGCATTCCCCGACATGTAGAGTTGGCGTGTTGCTGTGGAGGTTCCCGCCAGCGGCGTGACGGCCGAGTCGGTGGCATAGATGGTCACTTGATCCAACGGCACACCGAGGATTTCGGCCACGATCTGGCAGATGCTGTTGGACTGCCCGGCACCGATATCGGGCACACCGCAACGGATGACGGCGGTACCGTCTTGTTCCATGCCGACCCAAGCTTGCGACGTATCGTGGAACCACATGATGCGGCCATACGACTGGAAGGTCGATGCCATTCCGCGGCCAATCTTGCGCGTTGGCGTACTCGCCGCTTGCTCTCCCAAGGCTGCCACGGCACGCGTAGCGGTCTCTTCCAGCCATGCGGCGGTCTTCACTTCCTGGCCCGTAGCTGTGGTGTCGCCGGTCTTCATGTAGTTGACTTGCCGCACGGCCAGGGGATCGAGGCCCAGCGTCTTGGCGATCTCATCCATCTGCTGCTCGTAGCCTAAGGCAGCTTGAGGTCCACCGAATCCACGAAACGCGCTGGTGAATGTCTGGTTGGTCGCTGCAGCCACACTATCGACATGCAGGTTGTCGATCTTGTAGGGTCCGGCAGCCATGGCGGTGGCATAGAGCAACACATACGGCGTGAGATAGGGATAGGCCCCGGAATCGGCCACCATCGAGACCTGGCTTGCCGTAATTCGTCCGTCTTTCCTCACACCGGTTCGATGCGTAATCGTGAAGGGATGACGTTTTGATGTAGCGGCGAAGGCCTCTTCGCGCGTGTAGACCAGCTTCACCGGACGCCCGGTTTCGCGAGCCAAAAACGCCAGAAAGATCTCAACGGTAATGTCTTCTTTGCTGCCGAACCCGCCTCCAACCATGGTGCCACGGATGCGGATACGGTTTTGCGGCACATTCAGCGCGCGGGCGATCGATCGGAAGTGCTCGATCACTTGCGTGCAGACGCGGATGTTGATGACGCCTTGCTCATCCACCCACGCCACGCCACCGTCAGGCTCAAGATAGGCATGTTCGACAAACGGCATCTTGAACGTGTTTTCGACGATGACGTCGGCCTGCGCCATGCCTGCCTCAAGATCGCCTTTGCGAATCTTGTACCTTGCGACCACGTTGTCTGGCGCAAACAGGATAGGGGCACCCGGCTTCATTGCCTCGATGGGATCGTAGACACCCGGCAGATCCTCAAACTCTAGCTCGATCTGCTTGAGTGCCTGTTCAGCAATGGCCAATGTCTCGGCAGCAACCAAAGCGATCGGTTCGCCCACGTATCGAACGACGTCTGAAGCGAGCACTGGCGCGTCTGATCCTGCGCGCGTCTCGCGCCCTGTTTGCCCAGGCAAGTCGGTGTTCAATTTCGCGCCATGCGTATCTTCGCCTGTCATCACGCAAACGACACCCGGAAGCGCTCGTGCCTTGGACACATCGAGCTTCACGATACGTGCGCTAGGAACCGGACTGCGGAACACCTTGGCATGCAACATGTTGGGCATCGAGTAGTCGGCAGCATACACCGTCGCACCCACAGCCTTACCTAAAGCATCTATTCGCCGTAGCGGTTTCCCCACCTGATTCAGTCTAGGCAAGTTCGTCTCCGGCAAAGGTTTCGGAGTCACTCTATTCACGATGCCCCTCCTACTTCCGTTTGGTCACCAGACTCGAGAACACGATTCGAAGAATCGTGCTCTCGTCCCTCCTCACGAAGTGAGGAGGCCCCGTATACGGACAGATTTTGCAGCCGTTCCGCCGAAAGGCGGACGGCGGCAATAATCTGTCCGTACCCAGTACACCGACATAGATTCCCTGACAGCGCCTCGCGAATCTCCGCCTCTGTGGGATCTGGATTGCGATCGAGCAAGGCCTTGGTCGAGATGACCATCCCCGGCGTGCAGAAGCCGCATTGGATGGCGCCAGCATCGGCAAACGCCTCTTGAATGACGTGCGGCTTGTCCATGGTGCCGAGTCCTGCGTTGGTGACGATGTCTGCGCCGTCGGCCTGTACCGTCAGCACCATGCAGCTGTTGATAGGCTTGCCATTTAGGAGCACGGCACAAGCGCCGCATTCGCCAATCTCACAGCCGTTCTTGACATCGGTGCAGCCAAGATCGCGTAGCGTATGCAGCAACACTGCATTCGGCTGCACGCCAAGTGCGTGCGTTCTTCCATTAATGGTGAGTGTGATATTCATTACCTTAGGCATCCGCACCACCCACTTCATTCGCGATCTCGACCAACAGCCGCCGGACCAAGCCGGCCACCACCTGCTGCTTGTACTCTGATCCCGTTCGCGGCACAGCGGCTTCAGCAGCCAGGCGAGCAGCCTCCTCAATGGTTTTGTCATGCGGATGCTCGCCCCAACGCACCGATTCTTCAGGTGCGCAGGCGATGATCGCCGTTCCCACAAGCGCCGCTTCTGCTTTCCTAGCGCGAAGTGGGGTGGGTGCGACCGCACCCAAGGCGATCCG
>SPBW01000252.1 GCA_004525685.1 Candidatus Atribacteria bacterium | reverse complement strand
GCCTACACGGACAAGTTTCCACCCTCAGCAATGATCCCGAGGATAGTCGGCACGACAGTCCACTGGCCGACCCTGATTCTTGGCGTCATCGCTGCAGTGCTAGCCTACGTGTGGGTTGCCAAGACCCGTCAAGGTTTCGAGATCCGCGTTGTCGGAGAAAGCCCGAGTGCCGCCCGATATGCCGGCATCAGCCAGGAGAAGATCATCATTGTCGTGATGCTTGTGTCGGGTGGATTGGCTGGGATCGCTGGCGTCGGGGAGGTTGCCGGAGTTCAACGAATGCTGCTTGATCCGGCGAAGCTGTCTCTGGGATATGGGTACACGGCCATCATTGTTGCATGGCTGGCGCGACGGAATCCGTTAGCGGTTCTGGTAACTGCGTTCTTGTTTGGAGCGATCATGGCCGGAGGCGACGTGATCAAGGTGTCGCTTGGATTACCGTTCCAATTGGTCAATGTGTTCAATGGGCTGATTCTCTTCTTCCTGATCGGGAGTGAGATCTTCATGAAGTACAAGGTGTCGTTCGTTCGGAGGAAGCGCTAATGGGATGGCAAAGCTGGGTCGTGTCGACGGTTAGCTTCATGCTGTCCTATGGGACACCGCTATTGCTTGCCACGCTGGGCGAGATCTATGCGGAGCGGTCGGGTGTGCTTAACCTAGGCATCGAGGGAATGATGATCATGGGGGCCTACACAGCATTTGTCACAGCGTATCTAACGAAGAGCCCATGGGTGGGTCTTGCAGTGGCAGCAGGCGTCGGCTGTGCATTTTCCTTGATTCACGCGTTTGCCAGTATCACTCTAAGGGCGAACCAAGTTGTCTCCGGACTAGCACTGACATTCCTTGGCCTCGGGCTGTCTGGGGTCCTCGGAAGGTCATGGGGAGGAAAGCCACTTCCCCATTCGCTTCCGCAGATTACTGTTCCTGTGTTGGCGGACATCCCGATTCTGGGTCCAATGTTGTTTGAAGGCCATGTTGCTGTTGAGTATGCTGCCATCCTCCTAGTTCCTATCATGTGGTTCATCCTATTCAAGACGAGGATTGGCATCTCGATTCGCGCTGTAGGAGAGGATCCTGCTACTGCCGATTCTCTAGGGGTCAACGTTAAGAGGGTGCGCTACCTGTGTGTCGCTGTTGGAGGACTGCTGGCGGGCACTGCTGGCGGATATCTATCAGTCGCTTACCGTCCTGCGTGGACGGAGGGAATGACTGGCGGAATGGGCTGGATCGTCATTGCCTTGACGATCTTTGCGTTCTGGAATCCAGTCATGGGCCTGGTGGGAGCCTACTTGTTCGCGGCCCTCTATCATCTGTCATTTCGTTTGCAGCCCTGGGTGTCTCTGGAAATCCTGCAAGCTCTGCCTTACGTGTTTGCAATCCTTGTGCTGGTTTTCATCTCGCTTGGATCGTTGCGAAAACGTATGGGGTCTCCAGCAGCGCTGACCATTCCCTATACGCGAGAGGAAGAGTGAAGAAGGAGGTCACTTGACATAGAACGATGAGATGGACCGAGGAATCAATGAACGATGAGTCAAGGAGGTTATGGTGAACAAACGGTTGCTGGTCTTTGTCGGATTGATCCTGCTGGTCGTGCTTGGCGCACTATCGACTGCAGGAGAGCAATATGTTCCGGGAGCTCCACTGAAGGTTGGCTTCATCTATGTTGGTCCAGTAACAGACTACGGATGGACGGCGGCGCATGATCAGGCACGGCAAATCTGTGTCGACACGTTCCCGTGGCTTGAGACGGTGATTGTGGAAACAGTAGAAGAAGGCGGGGAAGCGTCGGTCATCGATCGCCTCGTTCGTGACGAGGGATGTCAGGTCATTTTGACATGCAGTTTTGGCTTCATCTGGGGCACTCAGGAAGCGGCGGTTCGCTATCCAGATACCATCTTCTTCCATTGTTCTGGATTCCTGCGTGAGCCGAACATGGCGACGTACATGGCTGACTTCTATCAGATCTACTACCTGAATGGATTGATCGCTGGCGCTCTCACTGAAACCAACAAGCTTGGCTACATAGGCGCTGTACCGATCCCCGAGGTCAAACGTCATATCGGCGCATTCGCACTGGGTGTACGAGCAGTGAACCCAGACGCCGAAGTACACGTCCGTTGGATTAATGCGTGGGTGGATGAGGTCGCCGCTGCCGCTGCGACGCAGGCGCTGATCGCCGAAGGCTGCGACGGGTTCGCCTTCACCGAGGATACAGCGACCGTCGTTCAGGTGGCAGCTGACAACGATTTCTTCTCGTTCGGGCACTACTCGCCAATGTACGTATTCAGCCCTGAGTATTGCGTATCAGGCCAAATCGCGCATTGGGAAGCGATCTACCTTGATTTCATCGAGAAGGTCTACGAGGGTGAATACACGGCACGCAATCTCAAGAATGTCGACTACTGGTGGCTGCTTCAGGAGGGAGGCGTCGAAGCAGGATGTGACCCAGGAATGGTCATCAACCCCGCTTGGGAAGATGATCTGAAGGCTGTCACGATTAATGATCCTGTGATGGGGACAATCAGTGTTTACGATCTCGTCATGACGCGACTCCAGCAGATGTCAGATCCAGGCATCACATTCGACCCGTTCCAAGGCCCGGTGTACGATCGGACAGGGACGCTTCGAGTTCCCGCCGGCTGCATTCTGTCGTTCGATGAGCTAACCACGATGCAGTGGGCAGTCGACGGCATCGTCGGTCCATGGCCGGACGAGCCGTAGGAATCTGTTGTTTGGCGGCTGCTCTAGCAGAGCAGCCGCCCTTCTCGTAGGAGACAGCCTGTGCGCGAACGAATCCCTCTTTGTAAGATGACACGTGACCTCGTCGCGGTCGCTGCTGGTCGGAAGACGGCGGATCTTGTCATCCGAAATGGTTGCTGGGTAAACGTCTATTCTGGCGAACTT
>SPBW01000159.1 GCA_004525685.1 Candidatus Atribacteria bacterium | reverse complement strand
CTGACGTTTTCCCGATCCTAGATCGATCTTCTCCTGATCGAGCGAAACGAGCCAGGAATGTCCGGCTCGCTCAGCACTCCAGAGAAAGAGACGCTTCGCTTTGACCGATATGCAGCGCTCCAGGAGTGCTTGAACGAGTTGAGGGCGGAGCGAGGGCAGGTTCTCCATCAACTGGACTGCGTACTCAATCTCTGCGTTCTGTTGGGCAAGAGCCATCTCTTCCAGGATGGCCCGCTCGGGAGCGGCCATGGAGATTTCAAACCCCCCGCAGTCAAGATAGGTTAGCGACTCTTCTGTGGCCTCCTCGAAGAGGGAGAGCGTTTGATGTTCCACTTGCGGCTTCCACTCCCTCTCTCGAAACCACGCAGGCAGACGCTCCTTTCGGTCGCTGATCAGTTGTATTCGTTGGGACGATCCCTGTGGAACGAAGTGAGCGAGTCCTCGTAGTTCGAGTGCAGTTCGTGCTGCCGCATGGATGGTCAAACCCAATTGGTTTTGGAGCGCGTAGAGCCCGCCGCGCCAGTCCACACGATCGGCTGTTTGGACAAAGGCGCGTGGCCCGAATCTCGTCAACCATCCCGAGCCGACATGCCAGCCTGCAAGCTTGCTGCTGATCCCTTGCGAGTTAAGCCACGTTTGAGTGGCAACCGTCCCTCGCGGCCAGTTCTGCAACAGTTGGTTTATCTTGGGGCCTTTTCTGACAGTCATACTGGTCTCCCATGTCCTAAGCCAAACTGAAGACGTATTGCGGTTTGTCTTTGGACGCTATTATCCAGTAATACTAGCCTTAAGGCAACTGTGATAAACCGATCGGCAATGGCGCAACAAGAACCCATACGCTCTGCCGCAGCAGACGTATGGGTTCAGGGGCAGGGTGTCTTTCTGGGCACTTTCGCATCTCCTCGATGCGCTTCCCGATACCGCTGATTGTCCCGTAGCCCAACCAAAGACACCGCCGCTGGCTACTGTCTCGTCCGAACTAGCGGGCGCGCAGCGCGCGCACGAGTTCGCGTAGGCGCGGGCGTTTGCCATACATCAACAGGTAAATGCGAAGCAGCTTCGCTGCGGCCCACAGCCCGCCAACCACAGAGAGCACGAGCACGATCATGCTGGCCACCAGCTGCCAAGATAGAGAGTAGACGAACTGTAGGCAGTGGAGCTCATCTGCGTAGCAAACCACAGATCGTCTGAATTGCGTTGCCGTTCACACCTACAGACCAGATTCGGGACCGCTTGGTGGAGCGAGAAACGCGCCAAGTCCCTGCTCAAGCACTGCCGATAGTGTCGGAATGCCTGCCACGACGATGTCATCGTTCGTGTACGAGTTATACACGTCAAGGAGCGTGGCCACTGTCTGCAGATGTCTGCCTACTCGCTCATCGATTGGGTGGCCTTCTGCGGAGAACGGCACATAAAGCAGTCCACGCTGCGCTGCCCGAACGTAATAAGGATCGATCCCTTCAACGATCAGCTTGGCTGTTGTCTGACCTCGCAGCCGCCCCTGTGCAGGGTTTGGAGCCTCCACGAGCAATGCCAGCGTGTCGGTTGCGTCTCCCCATTCGCGATGACTCAATCCGCGGAGATTGGCTGGAGAGCGTTCCACCCCGATCTGCATCCCTTCGAATTCGAGGAACATCGCGGCCTCGGCGGCAATGTTCAGTGCGTCTTCATGGGCGACGATTGCGTTGATCACCGGATACTCGGGCGACGCCTCGTGAAGGTCGATTGAGATGTCGATGTCCTCTTGCCGGATCAGCTTGACGATGGCATAGGCCACCTGCTCGGTCAGGTTTCCACTAGGCGATCCTGGGTACGATCGGTTGAGGTTGCGCACCTCGCTACCGGCCAGCGATTGTCCGGCAGCGTTGACGTAGATCACTGGGTCTGGCCACTGGTCTATCGGATTCGTTCCTCGACTCCCGTAGCGGAACTCTCGCGGACCGGCAGGCGTTTCGATCGTGTAGGTCTGCGGATAGCCTTCCTGAGGTTCAGTGCACGTGAATGCGCTGTGGTTGGCGCGGGGAATCACAATGAGTCTGCCGCGCGTCACCTGCGCGTTCTCAATCAGGGTGATGGCTGTCAATGATGAGGCAGGCTCATTCGCATGGGTTCCACCGAGCACAAGCGCCGTTCCTCCAGGCTCGCTGCCTTCGAGGATGTACACTGCCGTGTCTGCCGGCGTCCCAATCAGGCCCTCAAAGTAGTCACTGAGCGCAACGACATGCGTCACGCCGGGGCCAGGGTATATTGGCGGGTCGACGCGCATAGCCAAGAAGCTATGACTTGCCGTGAGCAAAACTGCGCCTGTCATGAGTAGCAGCACGACCGCTGTCCACCCTCTTCCATATCCTCCTTCGCGTTCGATCATTTGATCATCAACACCCGAAGGATCAGCGGAATAAGAACGAGCGCTGTCGCCATCTGCTCGACCAGCCGCTTCTCACGAAACAGGTTCCATCCCACCAGAAGGATGACGCTGGCTGTGATGACTTGATAGATGATTGTCATGACTGTGCCTCTCCCGTCGCTACGCGGTGACGGATCACCCAGCGATCCAGTATCAAAATGACAACCGCAACAGCTGCGGTGATGGCCAGTAGGATGCCATATAGCGCCAACCGATTGTCCCAAAACAGGAAGCGATCCCAGAAATCGGCCGTCGCGATGTAGCCCAGGCTGACACCGACGGTCAGCAGAGCCGGAATCAGACAATGCTTTAATACGCGAGTGTAGTTTGGCTGGTCCACAACCTTGGCTGCGAACAGTCCTGCAAGCGCGGTTGGCGGCATCAGATCGCCCATCGCTGCGACCAGCGATAGGGCTGATGCGACGATGATTTCATTGGTTCCCAATAGTGCGAGAACGAAGGGTACGCCGAGAATCGACGCTGAGCCATACGCCGAGACGGCGCCAAACAAGGGCATGCTCAGTCCGATACTCAAGTAGAGCAGCCCCAGTGGGAGGCCGACAAGCAGCGAAACGATGAAGCCACGTCCGCCGGTCAGTGCCATGATCTGAAGAAACATTCCGACACCGGCGAGAATTCCCATGACCGGGAGAGCTGCGCGAATGGCATCGCGCGCTACGACGAGCGGGTTCATGCGCCGGCCAGTAAACGGCGCCACCAGTGCGCAAACCATAAACACCAGCGGCATTCCGAATGAAGGGACAATGGATGGCAGCGCTCGCTCGAGCACGATGAGCACGACGAGAATGACTAGCGGCAAGTACAGCTTCCATCCATATTGCCGATGATACGTAGGCGGCAGGAGTGACCGATCGATGGTCGTGGCACGTATTGACTTGAGCCCCAGGAGTAGCACGATGGCCACAGCAAGAGGCAGCGTCAAGACGAGAAGGGGGAGCGCGAAGCCGATATAGGGCATATCTACGCCGCCACCGATGATCATCACCGGAATATTCACTGGGGGCGCGATCATGCCGAGGATTCCCGCCATGGCAATGATTGCGCCGGTCTTGTTCTTCGATATACCCAGTGCAATGAACGCCGGTGCGACGATTGCGCCAGTGGTTAACACGGCCGCAGTCGACGATCCCGTAATCATCCCGGCTGACATCGCGAACAGCATCATCAGCACCAGCAACGATGCAGGACGGCTTTCGAACCCAGTGATCAAGTGATGAGCGATGGTGTCCAGAAGCCCGGACGCTTGGATCATCCGCATGAACACCATCGCCGTGGCGATGATCAATAGCGTGTCCATGTATCCGAGCGTGCCTTCAACGAGGTGACGCAATGGCACACCTTGTCCAGCGACCAACGCCCCAAGGATCGCTGCTCCAACAAGCGAGACAGACACGGGAAGCTTGAACGCAAACGTCATGGCCGCGAATGTGGCGATCATCAACAGGATGGGCACCATCTCCGCGTAGGGGGAACTCACCTTAGGAATGCCCCCAAATCCCCGCCACGCAACTCAGACAGTGCGAACGGGAAGGCAAACGCGATCGCAGTCGAAGATCCCTCAAGAAGGGCGTGGTTGGTGAGGATGGCTTCAATCGTTCGCAGTTGCAGAAAGACGCGGTCGGCAAGAGGCGAACGGGAATCGTTTACCACATCGGGGTTGATGATGCTCCCTTCCTGCCCGGGATTCCGTGATTCAATCAAGAACGCGAACGCGTTTGTCCGATCGCCGAACTCGCGGTGGCTCAGTCCAAAGAATTCCTTGCTTGAGACCTCCTGCTTTAGCACGAGCCCCTCCATCTCAAGGTCGAGGATAGAGAAGGCTGCGATATCGACAGCACGGGGATGACTGACCAGCATGTTTGCCAGCCTGCTGATGATGGACGACTCGTGCATATCTACGAGAACGTCGACTTCTTCCTGATCGACCAGTGTGAAGAGTGCGTAGCTGATTTGCTGTGTGAGCGTGCCGTCCGCCTTGCCTGGATGGTTTCGATTGAGATTGCGTGCTTCGCCTCCATCGAGTTCGAGTCCGGACGGATCATGAATGAATACGTCGGGATCCGGCTCCTGGTCTGAAGGATTGGTCCTTCGATCCCCATATCTGAATTGACGAACCTCACCCGCGCTGTTGGTTAGTTCAAACCACTGTGGCGTGGTCGTGTTGTACACGCCGGAGTTGTAGCTTGAAGCGCTGTTGTTGGCGTGCGGAATGACGTACACCGTCCCCTGAGTAACTGTCGCCCGCTCGACAAAGAGCGTTGCCGCCATCACGCCGGCGATCTCGTTGGCGTGCGTTCCACCAAGCAGCAGGAACGCACCGCCTGGCTCATCGCCATGCATGACGTAGATCGGTGTGTCTCCAGGCGTTCCCTCCAGTGCAGGAAGATACTCGCTCAGCCAGCGGAGTTCGCTGACGCCGTATCCTGGACGTATGTCGTGTGAAGTAGTCGTTGATGCGGCTACCGTGGCGAATGTTGCGAATAAGATCGACATGCCGACGCCGATCATTACCACCAGCGCCGGCTGAATT
>SPBW01000176.1 GCA_004525685.1 Candidatus Atribacteria bacterium | reverse complement strand
TCTTCCTTCGATTCCGAGGAATGCCACTGGCTGGATTGACGTCTGCGGATCAGACGACAGCGGCAGACTGGACGAAATTCGGATTTCACATCGCTGAGGCTTCGTCACTTTTCTCTCACGTAGCGCAACGCCCTGCGCTTCGGTTCCGCGGTGTATCAGCGCACATCGGAACACAGATAGCTGAAGCTCGCGGGTACGAGCGGTTGCTTGATCACCTTCTAGGCTTGACTGAAGAGGCTCAAGCTCACGGCCTGGCTCCCGATACGATCGATGTCGGTGGCGGCTTTCCTGTCGCCTTTCTCTCTGAGGCGGAGTGGAGGGCGTTCCAGCACAGGCTGCTTGCTAGGCTGAGAGACGATTCCGCCGAGTCCGTCACATGGAATGATCTGGCCATGGGATATGAAGCCCCTCTCTCTACGGATCCCAGGTGGTCTGGCAAGGCGTATTGGTCGGCAGTTCCTCAATCCGAGATGCTGGCACACCTGCTGCATCACACCTTTGCCGATGGTCGTACGTGCATCCAGCGGTTGAATGATCTGGGTTCCCCCACGTTGATCGTCGAGCCCGGGAGGGCGCTGATGGCATCTGCGGGGATCACGCTGACTCAAGTAACGGGGACGAAAACCGTGCTCGATCACACCATCGTGTCCTTGGACATGGGCATCAACAACCATGGCACGAATCTCATCTCACCGGACATGTTCCCTGCGGCCGTACATCCGTTGCGTGAGAGCGATACACCGATCGAAGCATTCTTGGCTGGCAGACTGTGTTTCTCCGGAGATATGATCAGCAAGTCGAGAGTTCTGCTGAATCGGCTTCCTCAGCGGGGCGAGCGATTCGTGTTGTTCCATACAGGCGCGTATAGCGCAGATCACTTCGCTTCTAACAGCTGTGGGTTTCTGCGTCCCGCGAAAGTAGCGATTCAAACAGGTGGCCACGCGCAGCTATGGCGGAAGCCGGAGACGTTCAGTGAGATTTTCGGCAATTCAGAGGATTCACTTCTTGCCTAGGGAATCCTCGATTTCTTAGTGTGGGGCTGTAGCGCCACCAAATTACCGATCCACAACCATATCGTCGCCAGAATCGTGAACATCGCGAATTTGCGCTCGATGCCAGCTGGCCAGGACACAGCGGCCATGCCTCGCAGTTCATCGGCTCGTTCGGGTTGATAGGCCACGCCCCGCACAACGACGATGGGCGTCTTCTCGATCGTCTGGCCCATTACCAATCCGGCCATGCCCGCTATGGAATCGACAATGATGTCAATGCCGCCTGCTCGGGGCACGCCAAACAGATCGGGATTGAATGTCTCCCGTGTGATAGGATCGATACCCGAATAGCCAATCGCCATATCCTGCGAGCCCAATCGGCCGACGCTTGTGACCGTGTCAGTCAGAATGATGGCAACCTCTGTGCCTGAATGCTCGCGGATCCCTTCACGTATTTCCGCTGCCAAGCGACAAGGATCTTCCGGCAATAGACAGACATAGTCATCAGGCGAGTTCGTATGATCAATGCCCGCCTCATCAAGGTAGACGGCGTGTTTCTTCACGATGAACGTGTAGGCGTTGTTGACTTCATATCCCTTGATCATTGTCTTCGGATTGCCAGTGCGCCTCTCCATCATCTTCTGAAGCGCCGGAATCCGGATGATCTTCTTCATCGGCACGACCAGAAAGATGGGTCCCTGCTCAAGCACGAGCTGAATCTTCCTTGGATCCCGGCCAAACATACGCCCGAGAATCCGTGCTTTGCGCGTGGGCAACACGTTATCCAACCGAACCAATCCTCCATCAAGAAACGCGGCGACCTTGGAGCTGATGGCAACCACATCGTGATCCTGGACTTCGATCCCAGCCGCTTCCAGCAATTGAGCAATGTAGGCTCCACTCTGTGCGCCTTGCACGTCTTCGGGCCGAATGGCGTCGGCAACAGCCACAGGAAGGAATCGAATCTCGCCTTGAATATCTGCCATGCTTATTGCACCTCTTCTCGTTTCTTGCGCAGCATTGTACTGCCTTCAAATGGGTAGTTGCTATCCGCCATCCGCAAGCAGGCCTTCAGGATCAGCTGCCTTCCCCGTCCGAATCAGCTGCACAAGGACGAGCGAAACTACAGCAACGCCGACGCCGATGAGGAAAGGCGCTTGAGATCCAAACAGCACCCAGATCGTCCCGCCGACCACGGGCAGAATAACGGCCGAGATATGGTTGATCGTTTCTTGCAGCGACATGTTTGCCGTGAGCTCATCGGTCGATACTGAGATCTTCTGCATGTAGGTTTGCATGGCTAAGTTGAAGCCGAATAGCACGTTATCCACCACAAAAAGGGCGAGTAGCACTGCCAATACACTGACATACGCGTAGCCAAGGAAGATCGGAATCAGAGCGGCAAAAGCGAACGTAAGTACTGCTCGTTCACCGAATTTGGCTACGAGCTTGCCGATCTTCTGTAGGACATAGACATTCGCAAAACTATTGACCAAAAGCAGGAGAGCCATCATTTTCGCATCAACACCGTACGCCTGAACAAGCAGGAATGGCGCGAACGTGGTGAAGATGTGTCGGCGACTCCCCATCAAGAACGTCAGCGTATAGAACAGCCAGTACCGCTTCCGCAACCGCACTCTTCTTCGGGAGGGCAGACCATGTCCGCCCTTGCCAACAACGAACAAGACAGCTCCGCCCACGATGACCAGCGCTCCGACCGCTGTGAGTATTGTCTCGTACCCCAACCTGTCGACGAAGAGGTAGACGGCTCCCGTTCCCAACACTGCGGCAACG
Organism: Candidatus Atribacteria bacterium; assembly: GCA_004525685.1. GTDB lineage: Bacteria > Bipolaricaulota > Bipolaricaulia > UBA7950 > UBA9294 > SPBW01. The sequence continues at coordinate 1,597 of SPBW01000176.1, read as the reverse complement.
GCTCCAACGCTCCTGAGTTGCCCTATCACCTTTGGCGTTTCTTCAGGCTCGACACTCATCAAGATGAGTCCATTGTTTCCTGGATTGAAGTAGTGGAATCCCAGACTCATTACGAATGTCGACACGAAAAGCACTGTGATGGTTGTCGATTGCCCCGTTAGGAAGATACCAATCCCCAGAAGAACGAGGCTGACAGCCATGATTCTCATTTCCCTGAAGATCAGCGCGAGAAAGGCGACGGCGAACGCTAGCAGTCCGGGCAGTTCGCGAACTGACTGAATCCAGCCGATGGCATCAGCGCCTACGCCGATCTCCTCGACCGCGAGATTGTTGAATAAGGCTCTCCAAACGCTGTGTCCGAACGTATGGAGCAGGTTGGCGACCAATATGAAGAACAGCAAGTGTTTGTTCTGACGAAACAGCGCCTTCATCCATCCCCCTCGATGATCAAAGCGCTAGTTTATCCTCTTGATTGTTTGGGTACGAGTGATCCGCTCTGGGCGGCTTAAACGGCAATCCCGCGCACGAGACGGTCGACCATCGCTCGGACACTTTCCTCGTCAGATGCTAGCCTCTTGGCAAGCCGCAGCTGTTGTCTTGCTCGGACAAGATTCTCATCAGGCTGCACTGTCGTGAAGTAGATGTCACCCATCAAGAAGTCAGCAAGGAATCGAGCGCCCAATTCGAGGGCAATCGCCTTGACTGCCGACACGAGCATGTCCATCTCTTCCCGCGCAGGCGCAAGCGTCAACTCAGATAGAAATCCCGAAACGATCGCCTCAATGAGTGCCAATTCGTGTTGGCGCATGCTCTTGTCGTTATGTGCAGGCTGGCTCGACAGGCATTCACGAATGCAGTCACCCATGTCATCAATCAGAAGTCCCAGCCTGGTAGTATCCAGGTCGATGACGGCAACAGGGCGCCCCGTATGCCCATCGAGAAGCACATTGCTGGGTTTGGTGTCTCCATGAATCAGGCGAAGAGGGATCTGCCCACTTTTTCGAAACACTTGGAGCGCAATTGCATCCAGAGCTTTCGATTCGATGAATCCGATCTCCGCATGGGCGCATGACGCGCGATTCAAGGCATCCTCATCTCGGGCGCGCCACAGCTCATCCAAATAGCGCTGTGTGTCGCGATACGCAGGAAGAACATCGTTGAATGGCTTGCTTGGGAAGTCTGACATGACGTCCAGGAATTGTCCAAATGCCTGTGCTATCTGAGTAGCTTGATCCGGCTCAGAAACGACAGAAGAGCTTGTCGTTCCTTCCAGAAAGCGAAACATACGCCACGCTTGTCCCTCCAGATTAGACCACGATGCACCGTCGTTGGCTGGGACAAGTTCAACGACGCTGCGCATCAGGCTTCGCTCGGACAGATGCGCCTTGGCCCTCAAGTGCGAGGTGACGCGCTCGATGTTTTCCATCAAGGCCGCAGGATTCGCAAACACACGCTGATTGATGCGCTGGAGAATAAATCGCTCTGTCTGGCCAGAAGAGTCCGCAGACACAACGAACGTATCATGAATCAAGCCACCTGGCCACGCCTCGACTTGCACGACACTCCCGCGAACTTGGAACGCTTGGGCGGCGTTCTT
>SPBW01000270.1 GCA_004525685.1 Candidatus Atribacteria bacterium | reverse complement strand
TGCGCACACAGCGGTCTCAGCAGACGATCTCCCAACCCAGACTCTTCTGACGCCTGAAGAAGGGCTTTATGATGCTGGGACTTGGGTCGCTGTCCGAGCACTTCACCTGTAACGACAAACTGTGCACCCTCTTCTTCCATCACGCGCTTGGCGATCTTGAGCATGAAGATGCGGCAATCGATACATGGATTCATGCCCTGTCCGTAGCCATGTTTGGGACGGCGAATCGTCTCAAGATGCTCTTCCGACGCATCGACGATGCGAAGCGGCAAGCCTGCACGGGCAGCAGCCTCGCGAAGCCTCTCACGGCCAGCTTCATTGGCGCTGAACAAATGCTGAACATGTAGCAACTGCACGTCAAACCCCAGCCGCTGCATGAATACGGCAGCCAAGATACTGTCCAATCCGCCGGAATAGGCGGCAATGACACGAATCGATTCGCGCTTCGTCGTAGACTCCACGTTGCTGCCCATTGTTCTCCACGCCTCCTTCACAATCCGATTGATAATCATAACGCAAAGCCCTATTTCATTGATAGCAGGAGGTTCTTATGCGAAAGACCGCACTTATTGGATTACTCATCGCCGTGCTCGTCGGAGCCGGCCTTACCCTCTCTTGGATCGGGAAGACTGATAGTCAGTTGGTTCTGCAAATGCCCATGGCTTCTGCTCAAGAAGATGCCTCAACGGCTTCCAACGATGCAGCTTCTGTGGCTGATTCATCGATCAATCAAGCCATCGCAGATTCCGGGCAATCGGCCATCAAGAACGCCATCGCGGCAACCGGCCCAGCCGTTGTGCGCGTGGATGTCACAGGTACTGTCGAGGTTTCTAGTTCGATCTCCGACTTGTTCAACAATCCGTTCTTCGAACGCTATTTCGGGACGCCTGACACGACGCCACAAGAGCGCACAACACAGTCCCTGGGCTCAGGATTCGTCATTCTGTATAAGAGCGAGAAGCTTGTCATCACCAACGAGCATGTCATTGCAGACGCTGACACGATTGAAATCACAGATACGATGGGGCACGTATGGAATGCGCAGGTCATCGGAAGCGATGACGTGCTGGACGTCGCCGTGCTTCGCTTGGATGGAGACACTGGATCTCTGTCCACTGTCACGCTAGGCGACTCAGACGAACTGGAGATTGGGGACTGGGCCATTGCCATTGGCAGTCCGCTCGGACTTTCGTATACCGTGACCATGGGAATCATCAGCGCCCTGGATCGCGATATCGAAAAGCCGTCTGGTATCGGCAACTTCTCCAATCTCATCCAGACGGATGCAGCCATCAACCCCGGCAACAGCGGCGGCCCGCTGGTCAATGCCCAAGGCGAAGTGATCGGCATCAACACCCTAATCGCCCGGAACTCTGCCACGGGTGTAGCCATCGAGGGGATCAATTTCGCCATTGCCATCAATGGGGTCACAGACATCCTTGCACAGCTCATTGAATCTGGCGAGGTTCAACGAGGGTGGCTCGGTGTTCAGCATGCGGCCATCACGGCAGACACTATCGAAGCATTCGACATCGACCCTGACCAAACAGGAGCCTACGTCCTGAACATATTCCCTGGCGACCCCGCGGACATCGCTGGGATGCAAGAAGGCGATATCATCATCCAGGTCGGCGATGTAGTCATCGAGAACAGTGAAGATCTCAATCGTGAGGTCGCGCTGCTGGTAGCCGGCACAAGCGTGGATTTCGTGGTTGTTCGAGACGGCGAGACATTGACGCTGAACGTTACCTTAGGACTGCGTCCGAGTGAAGAAGATCTTCTCACCTATCGGGGGCAAGAGCCCGAGAGCGAATCTGAATCACTCCTGGGCATTACCGTCGGCCCACTCACAGGCGTCGTTGCCCGCATTCTTGGATTGAATTCAACTGACGGCGTAGTGATAATGGAGATCGAACCGGGAAGCAAGGCTGATGAGGCCGGGCTTGTCGAAGGAGACGTCATCCTAGAGATCAACCATGAGGCAGTCGCGTCAGTGGAAGCCTGGGACTTGGCGGTTTCTGAGTTGGATGCAAGTGGTGCAGTAACGCTCACAACGATACGAAATGGGCAGCTTCGTTTCGTGATCGTAGAGTAATCTGACCGAAGCGGAGAGTGGCGCAGCTTGGTCAGCGCGCAGCGTTCGGGACGCTGAGGCCGCCGGTTCGAATCCGGCCTCTCCGATAGCGCGAGAGTAGCTCAATGGTAGAGCCCTGGCCTTCCAAGCCAGCAATGCGGGTTCGATCCCCGTCTCTCGCTCAGAGACAGGCTTCGAGTGATAGGCGCGAAGCCTGTTTTCTCATTGATCAGCAAGGCCATTTTGAGATATCCTCAAACTCCAACGAAGTTGTTTGCCATTGAGGCAGCGAGCGTTTTGCGCTCGTTCGACTTCGCGCGAATCCTTCTGGATTCGTCCCGAGTTTCGCGAGGGCGAAACTCCAACGAACTCGAAGGCCGTCGAGGCCTTCTGAGTTCGCAAGCGCCCGTAGCTCAGGGGACAGAGCAGCGGCCTTCTAAGCCGCTGGCCGAAGGTTCGAATCCTTCCGGGCGTAAAGCGAGGGTAGGACGAAAGTTCTGCCCTCGCTTTACGTTTGGTTGGCCAGAGCCTTCCCGAGTTTCGCAGCGTGAAACTCACAAGCAACGCGAAGCGTTGCCAAGGTTCCACGAATCCTTCC
>SPBW01000169.1 GCA_004525685.1 Candidatus Atribacteria bacterium | reverse complement strand
TTGCTGCGAGACCCACGCTTGATGACCTATTCTCAGATGTGACGTCCAAGGTAGAGCGCAACGAGAAGATTCACGAGGCAACGCGCCAACATGAATACACCCTTGCACAACTTCAGGAATTCTTAGGGTTGCACTACTCAACGATCGGTCGGATTGCATCCCGCATCGAGAGTCACAAGATGCCAAGCATCAAGATCTGACCCCAGAGATGACGTGATAGACTGCCCCTTCGTATTCGATGCGCAGTGGTCTAGCCATGCTCGCAGTCTAGCATGATCAGATTCAAGAATAAAGGCCTGACCCCTTTGACGAAGCTAGCATGAATAAAAGATCTGAACGAGGTTTTGGATACTCGCCCACTCTAGAACTGAGTAACTGGAAAACGAAAACTGGCTATGAGTCCTTGAGAAATCATAGCCAGCTATAGATCTGAACTGGACTATCCGCCAGTCCCCGCACCCTTTGAACATGCCATGTCTATCTCCTTGCAGCATATGTGTCGTATGGAACCAAGCTTAGGAATGCAGTGCATCATAGCACATCCCAAGCTTCCCGCAAAGCTTACCGGTGTGTCCTCTGTGTATCAACCCCCCGTCCCTTTTGGAGTTTCACCGCCTTAGGTACTTCAGGCGATAACTCGTTCATTTCCTTCTCCACGTCCAGTAAAGCATAGTGTTGGAAGATCTCGCTCCTTTTCTGACGGTCAAAGTGAATCCTTTCCTCTCATGGGATTCGCTCTCGGGTTTCGGAGATTCACACTCTTCGAGCTTGATGTGTGTTCCATCTCCCAGAATCTCGCTGCATCCGAGTGCGAGAAGCGTGAAATTCGCAGGAATCAGCAAGTTGTAGGTCACTGAGAGGCCATAGTCATTGCCAGTGAAGAACTCGCGATCCGCGGGGAAACAATCCGGCCAGAAGATCTCGTATTCGTAAGAGCATGTCTCGCTTGGCGCCACCGGCTCCGGGAAGATGATATCAAACTCAGTTCGAGCTGGAGCGTCGCGAATGATCTCAACACACAGCTTCTTTCCACCGCTAGAAGCTCTAACTAGGTCACTTCTAAGGTCGAATTCGGATGAATCGGAATAGAAGAAATGTCGTCTTCGGTCGACTGGTGCTTCTCCTCCATTGATGAACGTAACGTGGCGGATCACTCTCAAATCGCTGTGTCGAAGAACGTTGAGATCGTATGTAGTGTGCAGATCGAAGAACGATTCAAGCTTGACGGTATGGCTTCGAACTGGCTCCATTTCAAGCGATCGAGCATCGATACGTTCATTAGTATTCGTGATCGCTTCCACGTAGAGAAGCGGGATACCATTTACTGCCAAGTAGGGCAGTGTTTGCTCCAGCGCATTCTGTAGCTGTGCCAGTTCACGAACCAACGCTTCTTTAGCCTCTTCCGAATCCAAAGTCGTTTCGAGGACAACCTTCCCTTCACTTGTCTTGAATTCCACGCCTAGAATCGCCTGATAGGCAACGATCTGCCACGGGTCTGAGCGGTCGTCATACGCACTCGAGTCGCCAGCACGAGGATAAGTGCAATCGAAGACATCAGCGATTCTGATGAGCGCAGCCAGGAATCGTTGTCTGACACGCGTCTTTATCAAAGTTATCTGAAGCCGAGGGAAGATGTCTGAAATCGTAGTGTCACTACTTGCTGCAGCGGCAATGTCGCTGACGATGCCTGCCAATCTTTCCCCGCGCAACTCCACCACATTGGGGTTGCGTCTAATCTGAGCTAGCCCGAAATTCCATTGATCCAACGATTCCGTGTCCTCAGACAAGTCTGGGGGAGCAAGCAACCAAGATGCTGCTAGGAGCAGGAAGGCTTCAGCATCGTTTATCTCTTCAGTGATCACTGACCCCTTGAGAATGTCGTTCAGATTGTCGCGAACCGCTGCCGTGTGTTGAGACCAACCCCTCGCGATCTCAGATGGCAGATTCATCGAGGACACTAGGTTGGTCATAGAGGATGCGAAGAGCCGATATGCTTCAAGTGAGAATTTCCCCTCAGAGTTCAGCCGCTTTTCAAGGTCCTCTCTGCTATGTTTGTTCGCTATCATCCAACTCCCCTTCGTCGCATAATGCAGCCACGCGAAGCATCAGATTCAATCATCGTACCGTTCTTGGATGTTGCCATCCAAACGGGAGCTTTCTCGAGCGCTCAACTAGACACATTTAAGTGGCTCCTAAGTCCAGGATGGACCGCGAAGGTATCGTAGGTGCAAGGATTCAAGGCTGCATCCTGATAGGAATATACGTACTTTGCTCCATGCTTCACGCCGATCACTCCCCACGTGAAGAGGAGATTGATTATGAACTCCTCGGGGATCTGCCTTTGCTGGTCCGTCTTGAATCTATCGATTATTACCCGAAGTTCTTCCTTCGAGAGTCGGTACTGCGAGCCATTGAAGTACTGTAGCAGAATCCTGATCTGCGGGAAAGCAGCTCTGTGGTCGACAACAATCCCATCGACTCTCTCCCGGCTGTAGGCAGTCGTTTCCGCATGCTTGATATCCTTGTTCTCGATCGTCGAATGTCCTTCGTCCATGGCTCGCTCAATCGATTTCCGGAAGAAACTGAGAAGATGCCTGGGTCTCAAGAACGTACGGTCAATCATGTAGGCAACGCACGTCTTTCCATCAATCTTCGGACTCGCAAAGATCTGGTCCCATACTTCCTCGTTTGGGACCTCCCCAAGTGCACAGCTTGACCTTATTCTCTCAGCAACAATCCACTCGAGCTTCTCAGCCTCCCAAGCCAGTCGTTCGGTGAGATCGTCGACATGATCCTTATCATCGAAACTCAGCACATCATAGATGTCATCTCGTACGAAGACTGTCGTCATGAGATGACCCGCGAGATCCGCATTAACTTCCGACGTGGCCTTGAGCGCGCCTGCTATGCAGTCCCGAACTTTCTGGTCCGAATCCCAAATATCATCTAGCTTATCCACAAGAATACGTAGCGTGAGTCCGGAAGAAGGCCATTCCGAGGCTAGAATGCTCTGAATGCGATTCACAGCCTCGAGTCCATTCTTGGGAGGCGCTGGATCGGGCCAAAATAGCGAGCCATAGATAGTTCTCACCGAGTTGATGATACGTCGCAGAGTCCTACCTGCTCGTGTACGTCTATCCATTTCTCCAGGATCATAGGCGTCGTACATGAGCGGATAGTATTTCCTGAGGTTTGTGCTCTTCGGGAGCGTCCCTGGCCTCTTGCTCAACTCGTATATTGAGGCGGCAAGAAGCGTGAGACGCCATGCACTAGCGTGGGCGTGGACGCCACCAACACCCAGCTCAATGAAGTCGCGCGCGGCCTTCCAGGAGTACTGATCGGGAGAGAGTTCGATTACTAAGCAAGAGTCGTCATCATAGATTTCCTCCATTAGACGACACTTTATCGCCGATTTTCCGCTTCCCTTTCCCCCAATGATGATCACTTTCTCTCCGGCATGAGCCTTGCCGTAAGTGGCGGTCTGAAGGAAACATCCGAGCAGCATTTCATCCAAATCAGCATCGAATCTACCTAAGTCAATATCTGCAAGTAGGATTGCCATTTACTCCCCGAACCAGTTCTTACTATGCCCAATATCTGTCATTAATAACATCTAATCGTAGTGGTTGTCAATTCATCATTCGATTAGGCGTCAAGCCCCTTAGTGGAAGTCCAATCCCTTGGGTAATCCTGCGTCCAAGATCTACGTTTTCGGAAATCCTCCGGTCTCGCCGATGTCGGTTCGGTATGAAGGCTCGCTGAAGCCGTGGATCGTTGTTCCAGAGGGAAGATGAAGGCTCCTCTGGAAGAGGGAAGAGGGGTCAGGTCTTCATATTCGAATGAAGATCCGCTACACTGAATCATCATGGCAAGACCCCTGCGCATAGAGTACGAAGGCGCCGTTCACCACATCACGAGTCGTGGCAATGCACGTGCGGAAATCTTCCTCAACGACGATGATAGGAATCTGTTCCTTGAGATCTTCTCCAAGGTAGCAGCCAGAAACGATTGGATCTGCCATGCGTATTGCTTGATGTCCAACCACTATCATCTGCTGATTGAAACGCCAGCACCTAGCCTCTCCCGTGGAATGCAATTGCTCAACGGTATCTACACACAGAAGTTCAATCGTCAGAACAAGAGGTCAGGCCATGTGTTTCAAGGACGCTTCAAGGCGATTCTCGTCGAGAAGGAGTCGTACTTACTTGAACTCGCTAGGTATGTGGTTTTGAACCCAGTTCGTGCGCACATGGTTCCCTCTGCTAGCGATTGGCCTTGGAGCAATTACTTGGCGACGTGTGGTCAGACTGAAGTTCCTGAATTCCTTGAGACCGACTGGACCCTATCTCAGTTCGATACCAAACGAGCCCGAGCAATTCGCGCGTATCGCCGCTTTGTGAGCCAAGGTCACGATCTTGCTGTTTGGGATGGCTTACGAGCCGGAAGCTTGATCGGCAGTGATGCTTTCGCAGAGCACCTGCGTCCGCTACTCCGTGACATGCCTCTCGATCCGAACGTACTGCGCCGTGAACATGATGCGGCGAGGCCAAGTCTTGAGGATTTGCTCTCTACTGTGTCTGACAAAGCAAGTCGTGATGAGCTCATCTATCGAGCCACCCGCATTCATCATTACAAGCTTCAAGAAGTTGGCGACCACTTGGGACTCCATTTCTCAACTGTCAGTGTGATCGCCAGTCGAGTGGCCGAAGCCGCCCCGAATTCAAATATAAAGGCCTGACCCCTTAGCC
>SPBW01000095.1 GCA_004525685.1 Candidatus Atribacteria bacterium | reverse complement strand
GTATCTGGCAACGTCTGTGGTCGCCTTCTACTTGATTGGCGTGCTAGCAGGATTCTCTCTTACGGGCGCACAGTCCGTGAGTCGTGCCATGGTAAGCCTGCTCGCTCCAACAGGGCGAAGTGCCGAGTTCTATGGCTTCTTCGCCGTTGCCGGCCGCACATCCTCATCCATCGGACCGTTCGTGTTTGGTTTCATCGCCTATCGCGTGACTCAATGGTTGCAGAACAGGACGGGAGAGGAACTGACACAGCAAGCTTTGGACATCGCAGCACAGCAAGGACATCGCATCGCTGTGCTGGCCATCGCCGTCTTTCTGCTCGTTGGTGCTCTGTTGCTCCTGTTCGTCAATGAGAAAGCGGGGCGGCAATTGGCCAACTCTGCCAATCAATAGATTCCCCTTCTAGCGGAGCTTTGCGCAATAGCTAAGTTCCTCTCAAATGCCTTCTTCAAGAGGCCCGAACGTCGTTCGGGCCTCTTTCGCCGTCAAGGAGCCAATGACTTGAGTGGCTCGCGAACATCTATATACCATCCATACAGATGTTGACTTCTTCTCGCGAGCCTGCTATAGTCCATCCATTAACCATCCTTATGGATGGCTTGTGGAGGTAGAAATGATCACTCTCACGATCACAAAGCAAAGGTTCTCTCTCTCCTATGGCGTCGGTGAATCTCAGGAGGAACGTACTGGGTGGAAGAAAGGTGAAGACACCTCGGCTTGTCTGCACCGGCCGGGTTGCGCGCTCTCGATTCAGACAAACCTGGATACAGATGCCTCCCAAGGAGGTTCTGCATGAAGGCTCAATCTCTCGGAATGGATTCGTATCTCTCAAGTTGGTGGCAGATTGTCGAATCTTCAAGTTTGTCCAAAGTCTGCTTGGAGCCTAATTCGCATTTAGGACATCGCTCGCGCGGCACGTACAGGAGGTTCATCGTGAACGCAAGAAGGGCGTGGGTCCATGACTCGACGTCGGCCCATTCACTCTGTCATGAACGCGGTTCCATGACCTCCCAAGCTTGCCTAACTGCCGATCTTCTCGGACTGCTTGTGTTGACAGGCGGCGCATCATGGTAGAATCAGCAACCTCCACACACCAGGAGCAGGGAAGGAGAGCTATGTCAGAAACTGAGAAGATCACCATCAATCTTGGGCCCGTTGACTTGGGACGCATCGATATCCTTGTTGAGCAGGGCCTGTACTCCAATCGAACAGATGCCATTCGTTCCGCTATCCGAACACTGCTAGATCGACATGAGCCCGTCATCCACGACATCAGCGTTCGCAAGTCCTTCTCATTGGGAGTGCTGGTCTACAATCAGAAGGATTTCGAACGATTCAAAGCCGAGGGTCGCCGCGTGTCCATCCACGTCATTGGCCATCTCACGCTGGCGCGCGATATTGATCCCGAATTGGCCAGGGAAACGATCGAGTCAATCAGTGTCCGTGGCGTGTTCCGCGCATCAGATCAACTCAAGGAAGCGCTAGCGGATCGTATCCGCTAGCGCACGTAATGGGATAGGCTGGCTCCGATCATCCGGCCGGAGCCGCTAGGAGTTTGTAGCTTTCGTAGGCTCTCTCTTCTTGGGAAGGGAAAAAGAGGTCAATCGCTGCCATGCCAAAGCTCATGATGGCGGAATACACATAGTCGTACTGAGTCACGTAGCTGTAGGGGAAGAGAAGTGATGCGGTTCCTGCGGCGATATTGACAATGCCTGAAACATACCGGGTAAGCCGCGCATTGGTGGCCATCTTCTCCAAGGCCATCGCGGAATCGACCTCTGAGTCGCAGGCTCGCGAGCAGGCGATTTCAGCTTCTGAGGGAATAACAAGCGTGATGAGTCCAGGAAGCGCCACCAATCCACCTGCAATGGCGGCATACGTACCCAGACCTATGTCATCCATCAAGAAATATCCACCCACACCAATGACCGCGCCGATTCCCACGGTCGTCAGGCCCAATACGACACGTTCGGATTTCGCTGAATCCGCCAAGTTTCCCAGAATGTCCTGTGCTGGACCAGCCACGACAGACACACTTGCTAACGCCATCACCAGTATCAGAACGAGCGCCTTCTTCATAAGTCGCCTCCTCGAGCCATCATTTTGCTCAAGCTAGGCCTCCAACGCACGGCGAAGCATCAACAGCTGCCCGAGATGATGCGAATTATGATCCGCCACCAGCAGGATTTCCCTCAGATACGTCTGCCCAGATCCGTGAGGGATTTTCTCAAACAGCGGCGGCTCAAGGCTTCGCGCCAGCTTCTTGACGTCCTCTAATTCTGACAGGAACGCATCTACAGACGCCTGCCACGCATCTACGGATTCAGGAGCGCTCTTCTTTGGCCAATGCTCGTCCGGCCACGGAGGCGTGACATGCGCAGGATCGATCGTAAACTGCAGGATGTCCCATTGCGCAATCCGAAGATGCTCCAGAAGTTCCCACGGTGTATGCCGAATGCTGTCGATGCGAACGCCCGCACACTCAACTGGAAACCCCTCGAAGATCTCTCTCACAGGAAGATAGGCCTGGCCTCCCTCCAATTGAGACACCAGTTGTTCTCGCAGAATGCTCTCGTTCATAGACCCTCCTTCTTGCTGGCTTGATCCAAGCTTAGCTCGTCATCGAGTCCCATTGAATAGCGCTTTCCCTCACAGCGCCCGCACGGGCACTGAGGAGGCTTGGGCCTGCGCTTCTCCACGGAAAATGCTTGGCAACCTTGAACACAATCGCCAACGGAGAATCTCCCCTTGGAGAAGAGAGCAAGCGAGAAGAACTTCACGAGAACCTTCGCGTCCTTCGAATAAAGGAGTCTGGCGCTCTACTCAGATCGAATCGGCTGCAGGCTCAGGGTGTCAGCGAAGTGGCAGGTCACGAAGTGCAGGTCCCCGAGATCTCGATATGTGGGGGCGTCTGTCTTGCAGACGTCCTTTGCGTAGCGACAGCGTGGATGAAAATAGCAGCCAGACGGCGGCGACACAGGATTGGGAACGTCTCCCTCAAGCAGTATTCGCTCCACATTCCAATCCGGATCCGGCACAGGTACCGCAGACATCAATGCCTCTGTGTAGGGATGCTTCGGTGCTGCAAACAGCTCCTCTGTAGACGACAGTTCGGCAATCTTCCCAAGGTACATGACCGCAACTCGATCGGCAATATGCTTGACGACGGACAGGTCGTGGGCAATGAATAGATACGTCAACCCAAACTCGGCCTGAAGATCCTCCAGCAGATTAACCACCTGCGCCTGGACGGATACATCCAATGCCGACACCGGTTCGTCACATACGATCAACTTCGGCTCCAGAGCCAATGCCCTCGCCACGCCAATACGCTGTCGTTGTCCTCCTGAGAATTCGTGTGGATAGCGCTTCATGTGGTCGGGCTTCAATCCCACCGCCGCAAGAAGCCTCTTCACCTGCGCTTCGCGAGCTGCTCCTTTCGCAAGCCCGTGTACCAGCAATGGTTCGCCAACAATGGCCCCGACGGTCATTCGCGGGTTCAGCGATGAGTAGGGGTCCTGAAAGATAATTTGCATCTCACGGCGCAGCATCTTCATCGTCTTACGCCGCGCCGTGATGACATTGATCTGCTTGACCCCTTCGTCGGCAGATGCCAGCTTCTTGCTCCTGAACAGGATCTCGCCACTGGAGGGCTCGATGAGCCGAAGAATCGAGCGTCCAGTCGTCGTCTTGCCGCATCCGCTTTCTCCGACCAACCCAAGGGTTTCTCCCTCTCTGATGAACATATCAATGCCATCAACAGCCTTGACGTGCGCGACCGTGCGGCGCAGTAGGCCTTTGCGGACAGGAAAGTACTTCTTGAGACCCTTAACATCGAGCAAGATGTTGTCAGAAGTCAACCCAGGTCACCTCTTTGGTCATTCGTAGAGCCAACAGGCCGTGGCATGGCCTGCAGCGACGTCTTTGAGTTCTGGCATCTTCGTCCTGCAAATCTCCATCGCCTGCGGGCATCGGGGTTCAAACCCGCATCCGGGCGGGACGTCAAATGGATCGGGAACAACCCCCTCAATCGGCTCCAGCCTGCGCTTGGTCGCTGCCAGCGACGGAATCGAGTTCATCAACCCCCGGGTGTAGGGATGCTTTCCGTTGTGGAAGATTTCTCGCACACTTGAGGCTTCGACAATCCTTCCTAGGTACATCACCACGACATCATCGGCCATGCCGGCGATGACGCCAAGATCGTGGGTAATAAACTGAATCGACGCGTGAAACTCCACGCGAAGGGCATTCATCAGCTCAAGCACCTGTGCCTGAATGGTCACATCAAGAGCCGTGGTCGGCTCATCGGCGATCAGCAACGATGGATTGCAGGACATGGCCATGGCAATCATCGCACGCTGGCGCATGCCGCCGGAAAGCTGGTGCGGATACTCATTCACCCGTTGCTCCGGAAGCGAAATGCCTACAGCACGTAGCATTTCGATGGCCTTCGTCTTGGCTTCCTTTTTTTTGCGCTGTTGATGAAGAATGATCGCTTCCATGATCTGGTTCCCGATCGTATAAACAGGATTCAGTGACGTCATGGGCTCTTGGAAGATCATGGCAATCTCATTCCCACGAATGGCTCGCATTTCGCGTCCTTTGGGTTTGAGTTTGGCTAGATCGATCACTTGGTCGCCACGATGGAAGAGGATTTCACCGGCCTCGATCTTCCCGGGCGGGATTTCCACCAATCCCATGATGGTAAGCGCCGTCACGGATTTTCCGCACCCACTCTCACCAACAATTCCCAGCGTCTTCTCCCTTTCGATGACGTAGTCCACCCCGTCGACAGCACGGACTATGCCATCTTCGGTGTAGAAGTACGTCTTGAGACCTCTGACCTCGATTAGCTTGTCCAACCCATCCTCCTCATATCTCCGGCATGGGCTTGGAGGCACTTGCCCCTTGCCGTGAACTGCGTGCAGAGGGGTTGTCGAAGACGTCGGACGCTAGACACGTCCGTGATACCTTGGATCCAGTGCATCGCGAAGACCATCTCCAACAAAGTTGGCACACAGAACCGTAAGCAGGATGCATAGCCCTGGGAAGAACGCGATGTAGATCCCATTGGGATAATAGAGAAACCCCTGAGCCCGCGACAACATGTTCCCCCAGGAGACGGCGGGCGGTTGGATGCCAAGGCCCAGGAACGATAGTCCAGATTCGATCAAAATGGCCTCACCCGTCATCAGCGTTCCCTGGACGATGATGACAGACGTCACATTCGGGAGAAGATGCCGAAAGGCTATTCTTATGCGTGACGCGCCAACTGCGCGGGCCGCTTCAACAAAATCACGTTGCTTCAGTGCAATAACCTGGCCTCTGACCAGACGCGCGGTTCCCATCCATGAAAGCAGAATGATTACCCCGATGATCATCACAATGCTTTTCGAATCCCCGAGAAGCCCCGTGAGAAACACGCCGAATTGCACTTCGGGATTGGCTAGCAAGCCAACTAGGATGAGTAGAAGAGGCAGTTGAGGAATGGATAGCATGATCTCGATCAACCGGCTGGTCAAAGAGTCAATGATTCCGCCCCAGTAGCCAGCGATCGCGCCGATCATCGTCCCCAGGAGTGTCGAGATGAACGCTGCGCTGAAACCGACGATCAGTGAAACGCGCCCCCCCTGCAAAACGCGAGTTAGAATATCCCTGCCCAGGTCGTCTGTCCCGAAGGGGTGAACGCCACAGCGCCACCAAAGAACTCGCGGCCGAACGCATTTATCCTCCACTTGATCCTCTTCAACGCGAAAACTCGGCGCATCAAACATGTTGCTTCTGTTCTGTCTTGAATAGTTGTACGGGCTTAGCCATGGCGCAAAGATGGCTCCCAAGATCAGAATGACCAGCACAACTCCGGCGACCATCGCCAAGCGATGCCTTCGGAATCGCCGCCACGCATATCTCCAGTAGGATTCGCCGTGGCGCACGGACACTTCGCCAGTTTCTATCGGTTTCGGACTCGTATCTTTGCGTTTCTTCTTCATCTACTCGTACCGTATCCGTGGATCAATCAAGGCGTAAGCCACATCTGCCAACAAGTTAAACGCCAGCACCAACAACGAAATGAACATAAGGGACACCATTGCCACATTGAAATCGTTGACAAGGATCGCATCAAAGATGGCGCGCCCCATCCCGGGCCAGTTGAAGACCGTTTCGGTCAGGATCGCTCCTGAAAAGAGAAGGGGCACATTCAGCCCCACCAGCGTGATCAAGGGAAGAATCGCGTTCTTTAATGCGTGCTTGAAGATGACCTTGCGTTCAGAGATTCCCTTGGATCGAGCCGTCACGACGAAATCCAGTTGGATCGTCTCTAGCATCGAGCTGCGCATGAAACGTGTCCACTGCGCCAATTGCAGAGACGAGAGGGCAGCGACAGGGAGCAAGAGATGTCTGAGCCGATCGACGAACATGGGCCATGTCCCCGTCACCCCTGGTGTCACCATACCTCCGGCAGGCAGGACGCCGCGGAAGTACACCGCGAAAATATAGATCAGCATGATTCCTAACCAAAAGATGGGAATCGAGACCCCAATGAAATTGCCAACTGTGATGGCATAGTCCACAGCCGTGTGCTGCCGCAACGCAGAGATCACCCCCGCAGGAACCGCCACGCAAAACGCGACAAGCAGAGAGAGCCCCGACAGCAATACGGTGTTCGGGAAACGATAGTTGAAGATATACGACGCCGCGGGCCTGCCAAACTGGCGCGATACGCCGAAGTCTCCACGCACGGCTCGGCCAAGCCATCGCCAGTATTGAACATACCACGGCTTGTCCAGTCCGTAAAACTCCCGCAAGCGATCATAATCCGCCTGCGTGAATCCGGGGTTGCCTCGTCGCATGTCATCGATGGGATCGCCAGGCTTCATAGAGAGCAAGCCGAACAGCAGCAGCGATATCACAAACAGCGTCGGAATTACCTGTAACACCCGCCGCGCTAGGTACGTAGCCATGCCAACACCAACTTTGGTGAACTGGGAGTGGGAAAATTCCCCACTCCCAGTAGGTTCTTACTTGTTGTGAACGCCGTGGCTAACGGACTGCCGTGGCTCCGTTCTGCGCCCAACCCCACTCCCAAGCATTCCAGAACTGGGTTCGGGCAGCTGCTGTTCCTTTAACGAAGTTCTCCAAGCCCCTTGCCTTAACAACGACTTCGGAGCGATCGTAGAGAGGAACCGTGGGCAGCTCTTCATTGTAGATTTGCTGCATCTGTACGACGATTGCTGCTCTATCGTCGACGTCAAATTCCTGCAGCGCATCCGCTCTCATTTGATCGAACTCTGTGTTGACCCATCCCATAATGTTGGTACCGCCAAAGCTGTTCTCGGGTAGCGGCGTGTTCTCCAATGTGACGTCGATGGGAACTTCAAGCAGATCGTTCGCCCACAGTTCGTTCGACAGAGGATCTGCAGGTGCTTGACCAAATCCGCCCGCCTCGGCGTACTCGACGATTCCTCGCCAAGTTCCCTCGGAACCATGGTTCAGGTACTCGCTGCTGAAGACAACACTTCCGGGGAGGTTTTCCACTTCGAGCCTGATCCCCACGTCTGCGAGCATCTCCAGGAGAATCTCTCCCGTGCGAATCCTGAAATCGGCTGTGGTGGCGACCCAGTGCAAACGGAACTCAACCACGCGACCGTCCGCTGTTGTACGCTCCAGAATGCCGTTTCCATCGCTATCGGCCCATCCAAGCTCAGCAAGTAACGCACGTGCTGCAGCAACATCGGTTGGCCACGGATTGAGAGTCGGATCGAATCCGATGTCCCCCGCTACAAGGAACGAGTTGGAAACTGTCGCACCAGGGAAGACCGTTCGAGCGATATCCTCTCGATCAATCGCCTGGATGATCGCTTGCCGGGTTCGTTTGTCACCGAGCAACAGATCGACCGATCCTTGATACTCTGGGAACACATTGAAGTTCAGCTTCTCAATGAATCCTGACGGTGTGACATCAACAACGGCTTGATACCCCAGCTGTGCCCTCAGAATGACAGGATCTAGGCCCGCGAGCCCAATGTCATCGGATGCCTCGATCTCACCGGCAATGATCCCAGAAAGCAACGTCGGCTGGGCAACAATATATCTCACCGTGATTTCCTGGAGATAGTTCGCAGCCGGACCGGGAGGATCAAGGAAGAAGTCCGCGCGGCGAGTGAATCGCATGTACTGGTTGATCTGCCACTCAGCGAATTGGAAGGCGCCACTGCCAACGACAGTACCCGTCCCGATCGACGCGGGCGCACCAAGGAATTGCCCCTGAACAATGGCCGCTGCGTTCTCTGGATTGGAAACGATTTGACCCATGACATCTTCGTAGATTGGTCCCCAGATGTGTTCCGGGGCAATGTCATAATGACGCGCTAGGCCAATCGACCCACCGATGTTGGAGTAGAACAGATTCGGTGTCCCATAGACGATTAAGAAGCTCTTGTCATCGACCCTACGAACCTCTTCAATCAGGTTGGAGAAGGCCCG
>SPBW01000189.1 GCA_004525685.1 Candidatus Atribacteria bacterium | reverse complement strand
TCCTTGTTTCCATAGGCGTCCTTGCAGATGAGGCTCCCACAATGATCCTGTACAACGGGATCATCGTGCCGATGACGACACAGGCCGATCGCGCTGCGGCCATTGCCATTGCTTCTAATCGGATTCTCAGTATCGGAAGCACCCTCGAGATGCTTGCCTTGGCAAGACCCACAACGCAGTTGATTGACTTGCAGGGCGCCGCCGTGTATCCGGGATTCATCGATCCGCATACGCACTTGCTCAATGACAGTCAGAATCTCGGGCTGTCGCCCATCGAGTCACAGAATCTTGCGTTGCGATACGGCATCACATCCGCTGCCAACATGTACACGACGCCCAGCTTGGCGCAGGAATACATTGAGATGGCTCAGCGCGGAGAACTGCGCGTGCGTTTCAGCCTGTACTTGGTCTATAACACCAGTTGCGGCGACGTCTTGGGCGACTGGTACGCACAATACGATCCGCTGGTGGAGCTGGCGCCGCGCCTTCGTATTGGCGGTGTCAAGATCTTCTCCGAAACCTCAGTCTGCGGAGACGATCTGATCGGCATCTCGTTTTCGCCGCAGCTGCGATCCGTGCTGTCACCAGCCGGTACGCAGTGGTATGGCCCCCATCGCCCGCTGTTCACGCAAGATGAGCTGTCCCAGATCATTCACCTAGCAGATGAACGAGGGTTTCCAGTAGCCATCCACGCCCTAGGCGATGGCGGCGTAGAGCTGTCGCTTCATGCCATCGAACAGGCGCTTGAGGGGAAGCCCAATACCCTGCGGCACACGATCTTGCACAATCTGTTCATTCGCGATGACCTCTTGAATCGGTACGCAGCATTGGGGATCGTAGCTGCCGTCGAATCGATGTCCTCGTGCTTCGCCACGTTCTATCAGGATCTTCTGCCGCTGGAATCCAAACACATCGTGCGCCGCTGGGGCGATCTGGCTGCTACAGGCGCGCACGTGACTGCCGATTCGGATTGGCCTTGGTGTGCGGATGAGGCGATCAATCCGCTCTTTCGTCTGCAGGCGTTGATGAGCCCGGCCAATCATTCGCAGTCTTACGGAGCATGGGAACCCTGCGGTCTGTTGCCTGAGAGCCAGCTACTGACGGCTTGGCAAGGACTGCGCATGATGACGGCCGATGCAGCATTCATGCTGCATCAGGATCACGAATTGGGAACGCTCGAACCCGGCAAACTGGCGGATATGGTCATTCTGACGGCAGATCCGCTTCAGTCGTCTGTCGAAGCACTGGACGACATTGACGTGCTGCTGACGTTCGTCGGTGGCGTCATCGAGTACGACCGCGAAGCCGATCTCTGACAGCCATCAAGCTAACAGCGGAGGCCGTGGTCGCCTCCGCTGTGCAGGAACTTGGTGCTGCGGGGAAGAAGTACTAGTTGCTCAACACGTACTGGTTCCCGTATTGATAGATCCACTCGTTCAACCCGCCCAAGAGAATCATCGGACGGTCGAATCCCGCGTTATCCAACGCCTGATAGGCAGCCGTCGCCGACGTACCATCATCATCATAGACAATGATTCGCTTCTCTTGCGGGAGGCGATCGAACCATTGAGATAGCTGCGCCGCGGGGATGTTCATTGCACCAGAGAGATGCCCTGCCGCATACGCAGCCGCATCGCGCAGATCGATCAAGACATAGAACTCCGTTCGCAGGGTACCCAGATCGTAGGGCCGCCCGCTTGATCCTCCGGTGATGCTTCCTCCGGCTGCTGGAAGGGGCGTCTCATAGATCAAAAAGCGATCACCCTGTACGGCCACCCAGCGGCTCAAGCCCCCTTGCAGATAGAAGGAGGACATGTAGCCTGAGTTCAGTAGCGTTTGAACCGCTGCATCGGCCGCTTCACCCGCCAGGTCATAGACGATGATCCGAGCGCCCTTCTGCAGGCTGCCCATGCGATCCGCCAATTCATTTGCCGGAATATTGATGGCACCCATCAGATGATTGGCTTGATAGGCTGCCGCATCACGCAGATCGACCAGAATCATCATGTCGTTGGCCACTTCGAATGGGGCCATGTTGTACTCTTGCCCCGGCGTAATGGCACCTTTGACGACAAGCTTGATGTCGAAGTCCATTCGATCATCGTTGGCGTTGCCGGCGCTATCCGGCGCATTGGTATGAACGTAGATAAACACATTCTTCGACGTGCCATGGTCTGCCAACACAAGCACTTCGAGTGGGACGGATTCACCAGGTGCCAATGAGCTAGCGGGCAGATCGGTTGTCGTACAGCCACATGAGGCGCGAACATAGACGATGTTCAGCACCTCGTCACCTGTGTTCTGCAGCACGAAGGTGTGCTTGACCATGTATCCCAGACCGATCGAGCCGAAATCATACTCTGGCTGGTCGACCGTAATCTGCGGCGAGGCCACGGCCACGCCCCCCCAGACAGCCAAGACCAGGCATCCTATCAGCAGTGCTTTTCGCATCATCCATTCCTCCCGCAAAGCCTAAGAGCTCGGACTCGTATTGTACCCGAAGAGACCACTGCATCGTGCCGATTTGGGATCGTTCGCGCAACGACTGCCTAGATACCCATGGAAAGACCTGGCGTTTCCCGCAGCCGCCGATAAACGCACGCTCCCCAAATGGAAACAGTCTGTCGGAGCCTGCCCCAGCTGCTACAACCCGCCACCCCGCGAGGATCCACCCAATCCCCCAAGGGGTCGGCGTTGCTGAAGATCTGAAGATCTGTAGATCCGTGATCCGGCAGTCCGTCGATAGCGAAAAGATCGATCGCGCATCTCGCGCAGAAAGGCACGCCGAGACTTCAACCAGATAGGTCTTCCTAGACGGTTACGCTGGGGCCTGCGCCGTTGGATGC
The DNA here is from genome assembly GCA_004525685.1 of Candidatus Atribacteria bacterium. GTDB lineage: Bacteria > Bipolaricaulota > Bipolaricaulia > UBA7950 > UBA9294 > SPBW01. The sequence continues at coordinate 1,212 of SPBW01000189.1, read as the reverse complement.
TTTGACCTACTCGCCCCAGGAGACATCATTGACTTCTGGAATGGCAATCAGGAGTCGAGATAGATCCACAGTCTTTCCCGCTTTCCGCGCTCGCAGTCGAAGCGTGAGCGATGCCGTGTTGGCTTGTTTGTCGAGGCGATTGGACAGACCCACCACACGGAACCCGTTCAAGCGAAGTTGCTCCCGACACTTCGACTCGATGATATCGATGTCCGAAGCGCATCCCCCTACGTGTACGCAGTCGTAGATCACAGATGGAAGCCTGGGTGCGAACCAAGCGAGAAGCATCAGGACTCCGATTGAAATCGCCGTGCTGGCAGCAGCAATGGCGTAGAGCCCCTGACCGACTGCAATGCCCAGTGCAGCGACAAACCAGATGCACGCCGCTGTGGTCAATCCGCGGACGATTTCCCGCGATTTCACAATGACCCCCGCACCAAGAAAGCCCACGCCCGTAACGATCCCTGCTACGGCTCGCCCGGAATCGACATTCGGACCCAGGGATTGGCTGACGACAAGAATCAATGCCGAGCCAAGACAGACGAGCGCGTGCGTTCGCAACCCGGCTGGACGCCCATGAATCTGTCGCTCCAAGCCAACCAACCCGCCAAGGACCACGGCCAACAGAAGCCTACCGATCGACACAAGTTCGAAGTCAAACATCTCCCGCCGCCTCCCAATGGCATACAAAACTTCTTCCAGTCGCTTGACCGTATCACGCTGCGGCGCCAAGGAGCAACTCCGTTGTTACTTGCGCAAGCCGCCCGTCTTCCTTGCCGCATCTCCCCGTCCCGCGCGCCCAGATCGGCACACACACTAGACGAACACACTGCCGCCTCGTACGATGGAGTCCGAGGACGTCGTCTCATGGAGGTCTCGATGCTTCAAGATTATCAATCACCCAAGGGGAACGTTTGCGCGCGGTCTGACCTCGACGTAGACCCACCACACAGAACACCCCACGCCTTGAACAAGATCCGGATCAGATTCCGACAGGAACGATGAGATGCGTGCACCGAGCATTCTAGAGATCCTCGAGCCGACTGTCGGTCCAAGTTCATCGCACACGCTGGGGCCGTTGCTGGCAGCACGCGACTTCGTGCGGGCCCTTGGAAAAGGTGATCTGGAAGGCGATCGTATTCGCGTGACCCTCTACGGCAGTGTCAGGGAGCAAGTCGATCGAGCCGCTGAGACGGCATTGGAGCACTTCCT
>SPBW01000021.1 GCA_004525685.1 Candidatus Atribacteria bacterium | reverse complement strand
CGCTAGCTACAGGCACACCGCCCGTCGGCGGCCCTGTCACCGATCTGTCTGACGACGACAGCAACTTTGAGAACGACAAGACAGTGGTTTACCTTCCGTCGATCGCGCTGATCAAGACGGGCACCCTCGACATGACTGTCGGTGCGCCTAACGGTCTCGCCAATGTTGGCGACAAGATCACCTACATCTTCGCGGTGACCAACACCGGGAATGTGACTCTGACCAACGTCACAGTGACTGATCCCAAGGTGACAGTCACTGGTGGTCCGCTAGCCTCGCTGGCAGCAGGAGCGATAGACACGACCACCTTCACTGCGAGCTACGTGCTAACCCAGAACGACATCGACGCCGGCTTCAAGGACAACACCGCCACTGCCACCGGTAAGGACCCCGACAACAACGATGTCACCACCACTGACGATGAGACGGTCACTATTGATGCTGCTCCGGCAATCGCGATAGAAAAGACTGGTCAGGCATCTGCAACGATTGGGCAACTGATCACCTACACAATTACCGTCACCAATACCGGGAATGTGACCTTGCATAACGTCATCCTTAGCGACGCCAAGCTAGGGATTGCCAACCAGAACGTAGGCGACATCGCCGTTGGCGGCAGTGTGACGATAACTCCAACCTACACCGTCGTTCAGAACGACTTTCCCGGCCCCCTGTTGAATACCGCCACCGCAGTCTCGGATGAGACTCCCTCTGTGGAGGGTTCGCATTCAGTAGATATTCCGGCAAGTCCTAGTGTGTCTGGACGCGCATGGGCAGACATCAACCGAAACGGCACCATTGATGCCGGAGAGATTGGCATTGGGTCTCTATCCGTCCGTCTTCTCGATGCAACAGGAACGTTCATTCTTCGATCCAAAGTGACCAATCCTGATGGTTCGTACATTTTCAACGCCGTCACGCCCGGCAACTATGTTCTTGATATCGACGAAACGGATCCAGATATGCCCGTCGGCTACACGGTGACGTATGTGCCGACCATGCCTATCGTCATTTCCGCTGCAGTCTCGAATGTGAACTTCGGCTTCGGCCCTGGAACAGGGACGATAGGCGACTACGTATGGAATGACGTCGACGGTGATGGCTTGCAGAATGAGGTCGGTCTGGGTATCCCAAGTGTGCGACTCATGTTGCTGGATCCAACGGGGGCATTCCTTGAGGAAGCCTCCACGGATTCGTTCGGCAATTACTACTTCAAGGATCTTTACGAAGGGGATTACTTCGTCGAGATCGATCTGACTAGCCCTTCATTGGCTCATTATGCCCTCACAACGCCTGACGTCGTCTCTGCGACCATCGCATCGAATGATCTCGACGCGGACTTTGGCCTCAGGCGAACTGATATCGACCTGTCTCTGATCAAGACAGTGGACAACGTGAGTCCTGCAGTGGGTGAATTGGTGACCTTTACGATTCGGGTTTCTAACGGCCCCAACTTCGCGGATGCCACCGGTGTGGTGGTGACCGACACACTGCCGGCGGGATATTCATTCGTGGGCTTTGCCACTAGCCAAGGCACATACGCCTACACCGGTGTCACCAGCCAGTGGTTCGTCGGCAACTTGCCGGCAGGATCGAGTGCTACGCTGTCCATCACCGCGCAAGTGTTGGAGGATGGACCTTACGAAAGCCCGGCTGAGGTCTCGGTCGCAGATCAAGATGATATTGACTCGGTGCCGGGCAACGCGATGATGGTTTCTGAGGATGACAACGACGATGCCGTCATATTCATCGACACGCCCATCGCCGATCTATTGGTCATCAAGAATGTAGACAGCGCCAATCCGAACGAGCAAGACATCGTCGTGTTCACAATCAGCGTGTACAACGGCGGACCGTACACATCGACAGGAATCGTTTTGGAAGACACACTCCCTATCGGCTTGACGTACGCATCGGATACGTCCGGCGGCGACTACAATCCAGTGACGAACGCTTGGAACGTAGGAACTCTTATTGTTGGAGAATCAGCATCCTTCACGCTGTCTGCTCAAACAGATGTTGGAACAGCGGGGACGACATTGACCAACACCGCGCTGATCATTCAGAACGAGGTCGAAGATCCATCCCCCGCCAACAACCAAGACAGCGCTGACGTCACTGTCGGTGATGGTGGCGGTGGCGGTGGATCCTCCGAAGAGTGCGAGGGGAAGGTCATCATCTCAGAAATCGCTTGGGCTGGCACGGCTGCCAATCCCGACGACGAGTGGATCGAGCTTCGCAACATCGGTGGCGAGCCCGTTGATTTGACGGGATGGGTGCTGCGATGGAGGGTGAAGCAGCCGGTGACACCGGATGACTTCGAGTGGAAGATCGTTCCGCTGTCGGGAGAACTGCAAGCAAGCGCAACGCCTCTCTGCGACGCAACGTATCGCGAACCCGAGCTGGCAGTGGACTTCGTTAAGCGCGAAGTCGACGACCTATCCTGGCTTGTGGTGGCTCGTCCCGTCGACTTCGATGAGAGCTACATGCTGCTCGAGCGGCGAAGCGACCAAACGGTCAGCAACATCGATGCCGACCTCATCTACGACACCGTATCTCCGTATCTGATGGAGCTTTCGGATGACGGCGACATCATCGAGTTGCTCGATGCGGTCGGTGAGGTCGTCGACACAGCCAATGCCTTCGCTAGCTATGAAGGCCATTGGCCGGCAGGCGACCTGCTGACTCGCGGCACCATGGAGCGAATCGATCCTCTCGGCGAGGATGAGCGAGACAACTGGCACACCAACCTCGGCATCATCACAAGAGGTCTCGACGCAAACGGCCGCCCTCTGGTCGCGTCCTCGGATATCGTGAACTCGCAGACACTTGAGGAGATGCAGTTGTTCATCGATCTCAATGCAGCCAAGACCTTGGCTGGCGCGCGACTGGAAGTCGGACTCGATCTTTCACGAGAGACACGCCGTGAGACAGGCTGGCCTTGGATTCGAATCACACGCCCTGGCATCGTTGCATCGACTGACGCCATCGGTGGAGGCGGGGGCATTCAACCCGTCTACTCGTTCGCCAGTCGCTATGCCAATGACACCTATTGGCTCGGCGTCGATACGGCTGGGCTCGTTCCCGGCGACTACCTCGTTTGGGTTGTCTATGGCGAAGGTCAGACCGTATTGATTCCCATCTCCGTTCTCGAGTAGAACCAACTGATGCAGGGCTCAGACAGTGATCGTCTGGGCCCTGCGTCTTGGAATGTCAGCTACCTTTTGCCGTCGACGATTTCATTACGTATGATCGAGGAACATGTCCACTTCAAGAGGGTCAGAAACGCGAGTCCTGAATCAGGAATCACTGCGCGAGCTCATCATGGCTGGCGCCCACCGCGTCATCGCACATCGTGAGCATCTGGATCGAATCAACGTATTCCCTGTTCCTGATAAGGATACAGGCACGAACCTTGCGATGACCATGCGTGCCGTTCTCGAAGGGTTGCGGCAGCCGTTGCCGTCGCTGGCAGCTGTTAGTTCAACCGTTGCCACCAGCGCGCTCACAGGGGCCCAGGGCAACTCCGGCGTCATCTTTGCCCAATTCTTTCAAGGATTGAGAGAAGAGATCGCTGACTCTGTGCAACTCTCCATGCAGCGATTTGCAGAAGCGTTACGGAGTGCAGCCGTTCGCGCTCGAGAAGCGTTGGCACAACCTCGCGAAGGGACAATTCTGACGGTCATTAGCGATGTTGCCGACCATTTGGTCAATCACGCTGAACGCTTACCCGATTTCAAGGCCTTGCTCGATGAAGGCCTGTCGATCGCACGGCGCTCCCTGGAGATGACGACGGAACGGCTCGCGGAACTCAAACGGGCTGGGGTGGTGGATGCGGGCGCGCTCGGGTTCGTGCATTTTCTTGAGGGAATCCGCGACTTCTTCCATTCGGGCGTCCAGGACAGCGATTCATTCGAACTATCCGATGAAGAGAAGAGCGACGCCCCCAAGCCCGCGCCTGTCAAGATCAGTTTCCGCTACTGCACAGAAGCCGTTGTTTGGGGAGAAGACATCGACAGAACGGACCTATTGAGGAGGCTCAGCGATTTCGGAGACTCTGTCGTCGTCGCAGGAGATCGACACGAGATTCACGCCCACGTCCACACCAACGCACCCGCCTATGTACTAGAGCTCTTGTCGCAGGTTGGAACGATCGCCAGCCAGAAGGTCGAAGACATGCTCGCCAGCATTGGTGATACAGACGCCGCTTCGGACCTTTCCGGACGTGAGGGGATCGCGCTGGTTACAGATTCTGCATGCGACTTGCCCATGCAATTCTTGACGCAAGAGCATATCCACGTTGTGCCCGTCCAGATCGTATTCGGGGATGAATCCCTTCTTGATCGCGTAGATATCACACCCACCCAGTTCTACAAGCGGCTTCAAACTGCAGAGGATTTGCCCAAGACGTCTCAACCCAAGCCGATCGACTTCTTGACTCTCTATCGACATCTCGCGACTACGTATTCCAGTATCCTGTCTGTTCATCTATCAGCAGAGCTATCAGGTACGTGGCAGTCAGCGAACGTCGCAGCTAAACAGGTTTCGCGCGATACCGGCGTGCCGATTGCCGTTCTGGACAGCCGCTCCGCGTCTGCTGCTGAAGGGTTGGTCATGTGGGCGACGGCCCAGGCAGCAAAGGCAGGATTGTCCGCCGCAGAGTGCACAGCTATCGCAAATCGCGCTGCAAAGGAGACAAGTACCTTCGTCTATGTTCCCTCGATCGAATACTTCGTCCGCGGCGGGAGGGTGTCTCCGCTTCAAGGACGAGTGGCCAAGCTCCTTCACTTGTTGCCTGTACTTACAGTGACTGACGGCAATCTAGTTCCTGCCGCAAAGATTCTAGGCAAACGTGCCGCACGCAAACGCGTGCTCCAACGCATATTGAAGGCAGCCAGAAGCATGCAGCGCCCCATGTTCGTCATCAGTCATTCGGCTGCCCTGGATCTGGCAACACAGGTTCAAGCCGCTATCTTGAACAGCTTCTCCGAGGCCATCGTGTGGATCACGGACACAACTCCTGCTATCGGGAGCCACGCTGGCCCTGGAGGCCTGGGAATTGCAGTACTGGACACGGGCTGGGTTGAGGAACGTATTCTCAAGGACGGAGCTGCCTAGTGTCTCTCGCCATCCTACTCATTGCGTCCTACTTGGTCGGAGCATTTCCGTCTTCGATCGTCTATGGCAAGCTCTTCCGCAAGGTCGATGTCCGCAATCACGGAAGCGGTAATGCGGGTGGTACGAACGCGTGGCGTGTCCTCGGTTGGAAGATCGGCCTACCTGTCATGATCACAGATGTCGCCAAAGGCGCGCTGGCGTCAGTATTCATTGCGCGCATTCCATTGGGCCCCCTGCCGTTTGCGTTCAGCACGGTCGCGCTGCTCTGCGGCCTAGCTGCCGTCATAGGCCACGTATTCCCCGTCTACACCCGCTTCCGCGGAGGCAAAGGTGTGGCGACAGGCGCTGGCATGCTTGTGGGTAATGCTCCCATTCCCGTCGCGTGCGCACTGGGCGTTTTTGCCATCGTAGTGTTCCTGTTCGGCAAGATTTCCCTAGGTTCAATTCTGGCCGCAGTAAGCCTACCCATCAGCGTATTCCTCATCGACCGCTTCACGATAATTGATTACCCGATCCTGCTTCTGGTACTCACGATCGCGTTGGCCTTATTCATCATCACCACCCATTGGACCAACATTCGCCGACTTCTCAAAGGCGAGGAAAAGGCCTTCGAGAACCTTCAGCTATGGAAGAAGATCCTGCGGCCCCGTCAATGAAACTCTGAACCACAGAACTGTTCGGCGATTGACCGCTCCTGGCTCGGGTGCTACAATCGAGCCGAATCGCACAAGGAGTCACCATGGAAAAACAACCACTTCGAGACTTACGCAATCGCAATCTACGAAACATTGCCTTTGTCACGATTGTCGTAATTCTTGGACTTATTCTTCTTCAGTCATTGTTTGGAAACCGCAGCGCCGCAGACGAGATCGATTACAGTCTCTTCCGAACCTACGTCATGACGGGTCAGGTCGCACAAGTCACAGTCAAAGACGGCGTGGCCACCGCTGTTCTGGTGAATGGATCAACCGTCACATCGCGCCTTCCTGAGGATGCCACATCCTATCAAGCATTGCTCGATGAGTATCAGGCGCAATACAACTTCGCCCTAGACTACGAACCTCCCTCCAATAGTAGCTTCTTCACTTCCATGTTCATATCGATGCTGCCGATACTGCTCTTGATTGGCGTTTGGATCTACATCATGCGGCGCACACAGTCTGGAGGCGGGGCCCTTTCCTTCGGACAGTCGAAAGCCAAGCTTGTCAAGCCCGATTCGACTGAAGTGACATTCAAGGATGTTGCCGGAATCGATGAAGTGACGGCGGAGGTAGAAGAGATTGTCGATTTCCTAAAGGATCAACGTCGATTTGCTCGCTTGGGAGCCGAGATTCCCAAGGGCGTCCTACTTGTCGGTGCACCGGGAACCGGTAAGACGCTGCTAGCTAAGGCCATCGCCGGAGAGGCTAAAGTGCCGTTCTTCTCGATCAGTGGATCTGATTTCGTGGAGATGTTCGTTGGCGTGGGCGCCTCGCGCGTTCGAGACATGTTTGAGAAGGCCAAGCTAAGCGCACCATGCATCATCTTCATTGACGAAATCGATGCTGTGGGGAGAAAGCGCGGCGCAGGGCTCGGCGGTGGGCATGACGAGCGAGAGCAAACGCTCAACCAGCTGCTGTCCGAAATGGACGGATTCGAGCCGAACAAGGGCATCATCTTGCTTGCAGCCACGAACCGGCCCGATGTCCTCGACACCGCGCTCTTGCGACCTGGTCGTTTTGATCGTCGCATCACAGTCCCCTATCCGACTGTACGCGGGCGCGTCGAGATCCTTCGCGTTCATCTCCGGAACAAGACCGTCGCAGAAGACGTCGATCCAGAGGTCCTCGCTCGAAAGACGCGTGGCTACACCGGCGCCGACATCCGCAATCTGTGTAACGAAGCGGCGCTTCTGGCTGCCCGCTCTGATAAAGAGCAAATCGAGATGAGCGATTTCGAAGAGGCAACCGATCGCCTCTCGCTTGGCCTCAAGAGGCCGAGCATGGTCCCCACTGAGAAAGAGCGCAACATGACGGCCTATCATGAGAGCGGCCATGCACTCGTGGGCCACGTCCTGCGCGGCGACGACTTCAATGTACACAAGATCACTATCCTGCCTCGAACTGCAGGAACCATGGGCTTCGTTGAGCCGCTCGAAGTCGAAGAACGTTACATTCATACCGAGTCTGAATTCCGTAATCGAATCGCCCTGGCCCTGGCCGGCCGTGCTGCGGAAGAGGTCATTTTCGAGGAATTCGGCTCTGGCTCAAGCTCTGATCTTCGCAGCGCAACGCAGATGGCGACAGAAATGGTGATCAATCTAGGGATGAACAAGGAACTCGGCCCGATCAGCCTCGGCCGCGAACGCGTTGACGTCTTCCTTGGAGAAGAACTGGTACGGCGCAATGAGCACTCCGAAGAGTTGTCGCGACTGGCTGACAACGAGATTCGCGGGCTGCTAAGCGAAGCCTACCACAAGGCCAAGGACATCCTCAGTCAGCACCGTAGCGCTCTCGACGAGCTGGCAGGCGAGGTCCTGGAAAAAGAAGAGATCTCAGGTCCCGACCTCATGATGCTTCTGCGTCGTCTTGTGCCTGCTCCTGCTGCTGGATGAGCATCCTAGAAAAGCGCCTTGTCGTTCTGGGATCGACAGGATCTATCGGAAGCCAAACGCTGGATGTCGTCGATCAGCTTCGCATGCTTGGCTACGCGTTTCGCATTGTCGGACTTTCCGCGGGCCGCGATTCAGACGCCTTTCGTGCTCAGATCGATCGCACAAAGCCCCGCATGATCGCCGTCGCAGCACGGCAGGACGCAGATCGACTTCAAATCGACTATCCGGACACGAATGTATGTTGGGGACCCGATGGATTGATCCGTTTGGCTCAGAGTGCCGACGTCGATCTGGTCGTGAATGCGCTGGTCGGATCCATCGGCCTAGAGCCTACACTGGCTGCATTGAAGGAGAACAAGGCCGTGGCACTGGCGAACAAGGAAAGCCTGGCCATTGGAGGCTGCCTCATTCAAGCGCTGCTCAGGGACGGATCAGGCAGCCTTCTGTCCATCGACTCCGAACATCACGCCTTGTATCGCTGTTTGGGAGACCGGCCGATCGAAGAGGTGGCTCGTTTGATCCTTACCGCCTCTGGAGGTCCCTTCCTCCGCACAGACGCGTCAGACCTTGCTCACGTCTCGCCTGAGCAGGCGCTCGCGCATCCGACATGGTCCATGGGCAAGCGCATTACAATCGATTGCGCGACCATGGTGAACAAAGCCTTTGAAGTCATTGGTGCCCATCAGTTGTTTGGCGTCGATTTCGCCCGTATCGATGTGCTCATCCATCCCGACTCTTGGGTTCACTCGCTCGTCGAGTTCGTTGATGGATCCCTGTTAGCAGAGCTGGGACCGCGAGACATGCGGATCGCCATTCAAGGCATTCTTTGTCATCCAAAGCGGATGCCAACAGGGCTTACGCGGCTTCCTCTTGAGAAAGGCCTACGGATCGAATTCGAGCCCTTCCCGCATGCCAGGTATCCGGCCTTCGCCACTGTGCTACAAGCCGCCAAGCTTGGCGGAAGCGCCTTGGCTGCAATGAATGCCGCTGACGAGGTCCTCATCACGCGCTTCCTACAGAGAGAGATTCCATTCCCTTCTATCGCTACCGGATTGCACCGCATCCTTGAGTCTTGGAGCCATGAGATCGCACCGCTAGAGGGCACGATCGATCTGCAGACTCTCTTCCGCGTTGATGCCTGGGCGCGTACGCAGTCACAGAAGGTACGCATCTGACTTAACAACTTGCTTACTTCACGATCACACCGATGTGGATGAGCCCGATACGTGATTGTTCGGCTCTCGTAGTGCAGAGACGATACGCCACAATGGGCTCAGGCGAACAAATGAGGCATAGAAGATGATCCCGGCCACTGTGGGCATAAGGACCCCAAGGAGTCGCGACGCGTCGTAAAGACACACTCGTACGCCGGCTGTCACAGCAAACAGTCCCACACAGCCCAATCCAATCCAACCCAATTGCGCGATGGAATTCATAGGCAAGCGCCTATTCCATAGAAGAATCATCCCCAGCATCGCGGCATTGCAGATGCCGGAGATCGCTGTGGCCAAGGCCAGGCCAGCCTCTCTCATGGACGAGATGAGCAACAGATCCAGCGCGACATTCACCCCGACTGCGACTGCAGATGCCAGAAGCGGGAACAGAGGTTTGCTCCGAGCGTAGGCGGCTCGCGTGAATACATAGACCCATCCGTACGGGACCAGTCCAATCAAGTAGAAGCTGAGGACACGAGCCGTGCGTGCCGTATCTACAGCCACAAAAGACCCGTGCTCGAAGAGCAGGCCGATCACGTCAGAGCCTATGACGAGTAGCCCAACCATGGCTGGCAACAACATCAGTGCGCTCACGAGAAGTCCTTGATCAAGATGGCGATAGAATGCCCCTTCATCCTGGCGCGCCCACGCCTTGGAGAATCGTGGCAGGAGGGCGGTCGCTATGCTGACAGCAAGCACGCCGAGAGGCAGTTGAAACAGCCTCATTGCATATTGCAGCGAGGAGATCCCACCGTCACCGAGGTGAGAAGCCAGTTTGTTGTCCACCATCAGATTCACTTGAGCTACGGCGAGCGTTAGGAGTGCCGGCGTCATGAGCCCCGCTAGTCGGCGAATGTCTGCATGGATAGGGAAGAGCTGAAACCGAAACCGAAAACCCGTTTTCAAGACCGAGGGGATCTGCGATCCCAACTGTGCGACGCCGCCGATCAGCACACCCAGTCCAACACCGAGGATCGGCGGCTCCATGCGCGGGGCCAGAATGAGGATTCCAACCAGCATGCCCACGTTGAACCAGACAGGCGCCAGCGAAGCGGCAAAGAATCGACGGTGCGCATTGAGAATTCCCATGATCACGGCCGCGATGCCGATGATGGCGATGAATGGGAACACAATGCGTGTCAGCGTCACGGTCAGGGAGAGCTTGGCTGGATCGAATCCGCTAGCAAGAAACGGGATGTAGATCGGTGCCAGCAGGATCCCGCAAAGAACGAGCATCGGAAACAACAGGATCAGCCAGGAGATGAGGTTCGAGGCAAAGCCATCGGCATCCGCTTCAGGGGACGACTCCTTCAACTGCGTATAGATCGGGACCATGGCCGTAGAAAGGGCTCCTTCAGCCAGCAGTTGCCTCAAGAAGTGAGGGACGAAGAAAGCGATGAGAAACGCATCGTACGCTGCACCGGCTCCGAAATGATCGGCAATGGCCACATCACGCAAGAGTCCCAATCCGCGCGATAGTGCAGTGGCTGCTGCCATCAGCAACACATCCCGCGCCAATCGCGTCATGGAGTGAGGGGGATCAAGCTGAGTGCCAATCGAATAGGATCTTGGGGGCCCAGTTGAAACGTGCCGGATCGGCCAGAATAGGCAAGCGGTTGGCGTCCGCAGGAGGAGAGCAAGACGACGTCCTTCAGCGTTGTGGGAAGAGAATTCACAACGGTCATCAAGCCCCATGCGGCGGCTGTTGTCTCACGCTCTCCACTGCCCGAAAACGACAGAAGATAGAGTCCGCCTTGCCAGTCGCAGGCAAGGGCTGCACCGCCTTCCCACTGCCACAACTCCTTGAGTTGATCCTCATTGAGGACGACAGCGCCATTCCCCATCACCAAGGGGCCTGCAGATACAGCATAGGGATACGTCCCATTAGCATGTGTGAACTGGCAGATCACATCCACTGGATCCCCTAATCGGATCAACGACAGTCGTGCCTTGGCTTCTCCACTGGCGACAACGAGAATGGCTGAGGAATCAGCCGGAACGAACGGCCCCTGATAGACCGAGACGATACGCCCCTCTCGAATCTTCAGAGCCAGGAACGATCCCGGGATGCTCTGTGCAATGGACCCTGAGTAACCTGAGGAATACAAGACGACCTCGCCATAGTCGAGAGGTCTGTTGATGCCATCCACCACAATGAACTGGCCTGCGTGCTTGATGTCCACAGCGCAGAGCGACGAGAAGGTCGTCCACCGGCCGAACAGATCCATTGCCAGTACGTTGCAGGGCGTATCAGGAACTGCATAGGGAATGTCATTCATGATGAGACATTCCGCTGACATGGGTACCCAGGGGCAATCGATCGAAATGGCAGCAACTGCATCACTCACCTCAAGATTGGCTTCAAGGCTTCCTGGTATTTCGTACCCATCTGCCGCCACCGTAGGAACGAGGCGGAACCGGTTGCGCCACGACTCGACATACACGTAATCAACAAATCGGCCGTTGGCGATGTCCGCCCACTCAGAAACGGACACACCGTCGCCGAGCATAATGACCGATTGATGGGATTGCGTCTGCGCGACTTGCAGCTCTAGGGAGTAGAAATCATCTGTCTCCAGCTCAGTCAGTGCGAGAAGGGTTCCAGGTTCTAGCATGACAGACAACTCGACACCATTGCTCGAACCTACCAAGCGCACCTCCTGGATGTCGGCCTCTCCCACACGGATCAACTGAGCATCGACATCGAGTAACCCGAATGGCCATCGCAGGCGCAGCACCTCTGACTGTCCTTGCGACGATACGCTCGTCGAATGAGGGCTGAAGCCAGTGAACCGAACAGTCACCTGCTGCGCTGTGGCATCGATCTCGACGAGCCTCGGCTCTTCGATCTGAACATAGGCATCACCTCCCAACCAATGAAGTTCGCCGTTCACATGGTCAAGGAGCCAGTCGAGCGCAACATAGATCGCCCCATCCAGAACAAGCATGATCGACTCATCCAGGGATTGACGGAATCCATCTCCTCGCAGGATGACTCGTCCTTCGTGCTGGGAGACGTCGAGCCCAACGAGGGGCGCGAACTCCTCCAATGGCACGAGAAATGTCGAACCCTCTTCAAGAACTGGCTGGGCGAAAGAAAGAGGCTCCTCATTCAGATAGAGGAGCCCACTTCGTGCAAATCCAGTGATCGAGATGGCAAGACAAAGGATAGCGAGAATTCCCCCTCCCCCCCGGCTGCGCATTCTCTCTATTCCCCCTTCGCACCCTCCTCATTGACCTGAACTCGGACATCTACAGTAATGTCCTTATACAGCGCAATGGTTACGGCATGAGGACCAAGCTGTTCGATAGCATGTTCCAGGTGGATACGCGACGTCTCAATGTGTTCGCCAACGAGTTCTTCGACTCGAGCTGCAATATCCTCTGCGCGAACGGAACCATACAACCGATTATCATCATGCGCTTTGCGCTCGAAGGTCAGCATTTGATCCGCCAGCTTGTCACGCAGCAACAAAGCTCGTTGTTCTCTCTTCATCAACTCAACTTCGTGAGCAGCCCGCTCCTTGGCGTATCTTGCGACGTTATGCTCTGTCGGCTCAACGCCCAAACCCTGCGGCAGCAGGTAGTTGCGAGCGTATCCGGCGGCTACTGTAACGACTTCGCCGACATGCCCCAAACGTTCTACTGTTGTGGTTAAAAGTATCTTAGCGATCGTAATCACCCCTGTCTTGACTCCGGGACATTGTAGAAACCCGACCTGGCTACGTCAAATCGCTTTTCTGATCCCGTTTTGTGGCCATGTTATACTGTCCTTCTATGCCTGAGAAGAACGCAATGATACATCAAGCCGATCGCGTCCTCATCATGGGGATTCTCAATGTCACGCCAGACTCATTCTACGACGGAGGGCGTGCCTACGAGACGGACGCCGCCATCGACAAAGCACTCGCCATGATCGAGCAAGGGGCCGACATCATCGACATCGGCGGCGAATCGAGCCGACCAGGTGCTGACGCCATCTCCGTCGAGCAAGAATTGGATCGCGTCATCCCTGTGGTCCGAAGACTGCGCGCCAAGTCATCGATTCTCATCTCCGTGGACACGACCAAGGCCGCCGTGGCAAGGGCGAGCCTCGATGCAGGAGCTGACCTCGTTAATGACATCAGTGCCCTGCGCTTCGACCCGGCCATGGCAAGCACAATCGCACAAGCCCAGGCAATGGTTGTGCTCATGCACATGCAGGGAACACCTCAGACGATGCAGCAGGCACCCGTCTACCAAGATGTCGTGACCGATGTATGCGCCTTCTTGATGGAGCGTGCTCAATTCGCTCTAGATGCTGGGATTGCCCGCGACCACATCATTGTCGATCCCGGCATTGGCTTCGGGAAACGGCTCGAACATAATCTGGAGCTTTTGCGCCAACTTCCCAAACTCGCCTCGTGCGGGTACCCTCTGTTGGTGGGACTCTCGCGCAAATCATTTCTCGGGCAGATTCTCGACCTACCTGCCTCTGAGCGACTAGAAGGGACCATTGTGTTAAATGCTGTCGCCATACTTGGGGGCGCAAGCATCATCCGAGTCCATGATGTGAAGGAGGGAAGGCGCACCGCAGATGTGGCCGTACGCCTAAGAACATGAGTCTGAGTATTCGAGAGTTCGTTGTGACACCAGGACACCGCTTCCCCGTCGATGTCCGGCTAGCGCCGCCTACTGAGCTGTTCGCTGACGTGGATTGGACCGTGGATTCCATAGATATCACCGGAGAAGCGTTCGCACAACTGTCCACGCTTTATCTGGAGGTCGACGTCCACGCAGACCTCACACAGCGTTGTCGCCGCTGCCTATCCACCGTCGCCGTCGCCGTCGATATCTGCGAACCGTTTGAGATAACCATTCTTCCCAACTCCGATTTCGTCGATATCCTGCCCACGGTGCTGCAGATGATCCAAGCCGTTCGTGAACCACATGTGCTTTGCAGCCGAAGCTGTCAAGGCCTTTGCTCAACCTGTGGCATCAATCTCAACGAGAATCCAACCCATGTTTGCCAAGACACTGATTCTAGCCGCCACACCCTAAGAGACTTCCTGTCATGAAGCGTGAGGTCGTGGCGATTGGCTTCGATCCTGGATTGGCCATCACAGGGTATGGTGTTGTTCGCATGATTGACGGCAAGTGGCAGGCGCTCGCAGGCGGCGTAATCCGAACCGACAAGGACATGCCTCGAGCGCAGCGGCTTAGACTCCTTCATGACGAGGCGCAATCACTGATCGAAACCTACAAACCTATTGGAGTAGGCATCGAGGAAGTCTTCTTCGCTACCAATGCTCGCACAGCGATCCGAACCGCAGAGGCTCGCGGTGTCCTGCTGATGGCCTCCGACGGCGTTTGCATCCGCGGCTACACGCCACTTCAGGTGAAGAAGAGGGTGGCCGGTTACGGCAAGGCCCCCAAATCTCAGGTTCAGGCGATGGTCAAGCGTTTGCTCAACCTTGCCGAAACCCCAAAGCCTGATGACATGGCCGATGGACTCGCCCTTGCTCTGTGTTACCTTCTTGAAGAGGGGGGGGTGAGCCCGAGAGATCATGCCTACTTATGAGGATCTCCTGCGCCTGCCATCGGCACCCAGTCCGAAGCGGCTTCTGCTCATAGACGGCCATTCATGGGCGTACCGAGCGTACTATGGCATGCCTGATCTGACCTCCAAGACAGGCCAGCCTGTTGGAGCAGCCTTCGGGTTTTGGCGCGCATTGATACAGACGATGCGAGCTTTCCCCTCTGAACGCGTCGCAGTCACATTCGATGCGTCGGGTCTAACGTTTCGCCACGCCTTGTTCGCGGATTACAAAGCCAATCGAAGTCCGATGCCTGAGCAGTTGCGTTCCCAGTTTCCGCTGATCAACCAGTTGCTCGACGCATTGGGTGTGCCCGTCTTCACCGTATCAGGGGTCGAGGCAGACGATGTGCTGGCATCTCTGGCGATAGGAGCCTCTGCCGGTGGCCTGCAAACCCTGATCGCCTCATCTGACAAGGACTTGGCCCAGATTGTTAATGCGAACATCTCGTTGCTGCGCCCGTCCGGAAGAGGAGTCGACTCGGCGCAGAGTGTATTGGATGCCTATGGTGTAGAAGCCAAGTACGGCGTTGCGCCCCCGCGTATTGTCGACTTGCTTTCATTGGTGGGGGACAGCTCAGACAATGTCCCAGGCGTTCCTGGCGTGGGGGAGAAGACGGCACTGAAACTTCTGCAGCAGTTCGGGAGTCTTGAAGAGGTCCTTGCCTCTGCTCACAAGGTCGGAAACCGTCGTGTGGCAGAGAATCTGGCGACCCATGCAGAAGATGCCCTCCTAGCCCAACGCTTGATCCAACTGAAAGTCGACCTCGATCTTGGAGACGTCGCGTCGATTTGCCAGCTGCGAGGCATCGATGAAGAGGCACTCACCAAGACGCTGACTGATCTTGGCTTCACCAGTGCGTTGGATGATCTCGGCTTTGAACCCGCCACCCAAGAGAGCACCAAGACACAGGATGTTGACGTCAACTACTCCGCCATCTTGACGGTTGCCCAATTGGAGGAGCTTGTCGCGGATCTGAGGCAAGCAGACGTCTTATCCATCGACTTGGAGACAACCAGTCGCGACCCGCACAAGGCGGAGATTGTGGGGATCGCCGTCTCGCTTCAACCGCTTGTCGGATTCTACATTCCTATTGCCCACAACACGCTTGATGCACCTGCACAATTGGAGCTATCCGTTGTCCTAGAAGCTCTTCGCCCCTTCATTGAGTCGCAATGTCCTCTCCTCATCGGCCAGAACATCAAGTACGACATCATCATCCTTGAGCGCTATGGCCTGAAACCAAGTGGAATCCAGTTCGACGCCATGATCGCCTCCCACCTTACTGCGCCTGAAGAGCGACGTCACAACCTAGAGGCTATTGCCCAAAACGTGCTCGGCTACACAGTAAGCAGCTACAGTGATGTGGCAGGGAAAGACGGCCCCTTCGCAGCTGTTCCCATCGACCAAGCAACGAAGTACGCGGCCGAAGACGCAGAAATCGTTCAACGATTGCGTCCGCCACTGCTTACGCAGCTGAAGGATCAAGACTTGACGTCGCTGTTTGAGTCAGTGGAGATGCCCTTGGTCCGCGTCTTGGCTCGCATGGAGTCCAATGGAATTCTGCTTGATACCGATGTACTCCGTGCGCAAGGCGACGACATTCGCAAGGAGCTGGAGATCCTGGAATCTGACCTATTCGACATAGCGGGCGAACCGTTCAACCCGAACTCGCCCAAACAAGTCGCGGAAATCCTCTTCTATCGCCTCGGCTTGCCCGTCCTCGCCAAGACCAAGACCGGTCCATCCACCTCGGCCCAGGTTCTTGAACGGCTTGCGGAACTGCATCCGCTACCCGGCAAGCTCATGTCACACCGTGAGCTCAAGAAGCTTCTCACCACCTACATTGATCAGCTTCCCAAGGCCGTGAACAAGAACACTGGCAGGATCCACTCGTCTTTCCATCAAGCCGTGACGGCTACTGGAAGGCTGTCCTCATCAGATCCCAATCTGCAGAACATCCCGACACGAACTGAGATCGGCGGCAGGATTCGAAATGCATTCGTTGCCGCTTCGGGACACCAGTTTGTTGCCGCCGACTACTCTCAGATTGAACTGCGCTTGCTGGCTCACTTCTCTCAAGATGCAGGCTTGATTGAAGGATTCAGTGCTGGCATGGATCTTCACCGCTTGACCGCAAGCCACGTGTTCGGTCTGCCCGAAAGCGAGATCACTGATCAGCTCCGCGATGCAGCCAAGCGGATCAACTTCGGCATCCTTTACGGGATCAGTCCCTTTGGCCTCGGCAGAGAGCTTCGCATTCCTCAGTCAGAAGCCAAGGCCTACATCGATCGGTTCTTCGCTGCCTATCCTCGGGCGAAGGAGACCATCGATCGTCTCATCGACACAGCCACGCAACACGGATATGCACAAACCCTGCTAGGCCGTCGCAGGCCGCTTCCCAATCTAACATCACGCAACATTCAGCAGCGCAATTTCGATCGCCGCAATGCCGTCAATACACCGATTCAGGGCAGTGCCGCAGACCTGATTAAGCTGGCCATGATTCGTATCGACGAGCAAATCCGAGCGCAAGGCCTTCCGATCAGGATGACGCTGCAGATTCACGATGAACTCGTGTTCGAGGTCCCTGACAAACACGTGCAATCATCCATTGGGATGATTCGCGAAGGGATGGAGAGTATCTACCCACTCAACCTGCCTCTTACAACCAAGGTGAGCCAGGGGAGAAACTGGGGAGAGCTTTAGCCGTGCTGCAGACGTCAAGCCGAGTTAGAATGGATGAGGGTCGGAGGCAACCAAGATGAAACTTCTTCAGAGGATTCGTGTACTTCAGGCGCATTCCTCAAAGGAGATCTTCATGAGAACATGGCTTCGAATCGTTCCAGCATTTCTGGTAGTGTGCCTGTTGCCGGTCTGCGCATCGGCGCTGCCTGACTTGGTGGTTTCCGAACTCCGAATCGAGCCTTCTCAACCTCATGCAGGCGAACTCATTCTCATCGAGGCCACCCTATCGAACGAGGGCACTAGTTCAACGCAATCCTCGTTCTTCGTGGAATTCATCGTGGATGGCCGCGTGATTGCCAATCGCCCCATCGCAGAAAACATCCGATCAGGAAGAACAAGACAGGTCAGCACGGAGTGGCTGGCGACTGCAGGATCTCATGACATATTGATCGTCGTCGACCCCGAGCTCAACAGAGTGCAAGAGTCCGATGAAGATAACAACAACGCCTCGCTCAGGCTGAACGTATCCCTGACAAGCGAAGCCCTCGCTGCTATCGGATCGTTGAAGGTGGCCGTACCTTCGTTCCAAGACTTGACAGACTCAGGCTTTCTGCATATCGGCGAAGGGGTTGCTGACAAGCTCATCGACCGCCTATCAGGTGCAGGTGTGCGCGTCGTTGCGCGCTCTGAACTCGAATCGATCATGAGGGGAAGCTCCTTGAATCCATCGCTCATTGCTGATGTCGCCATCGCTTCGCGACTGCTCGATGTCGATGTGTTCATCTCCGGATCAGTCACGAACTTGGAGGTCCATGATTCGACGCTGTGGCTGGGTTTCTTATCTGTGACGGGTGCCGAGGTGGAAGCCCGATTGTCGGCTCATCTTGTGAGCGCCTATACGTCCGAGTCCTTGGCAACCATTGCCGCAGAAGGGCACGATGAGGGAGCAACGGGTTTCTCTCTTGACCTCGGCGGCCTGTTGCCGCTGCTTCACTCTGACTCTTCAGACATCTGCGGAGGCGGATTGCAGACAGCCCGTTCCTGGTACAGCGTGGGACAGTCGATCCCGATGGCCTATCGCAACGCTTCCTCGTCTGGGTGGTTCAGCATTGAGATCTCGACAAGCGTTGGAGCATTCGTCAAGTGGCTGGGATGGCAGTTCATTGACACGGGTGACTGTAATGTCTGGTACTGGGATCAACGAAATACCATCGGCTCTCAGATGAACCCGGGCATCTACTCCGCCAAGCTGTGGGATGGCACGGCCTACATCGCTGAAGTCAGTTTTCAGATTCAGCCGGGCATTTCCCTTTCTATTCCATCCATCGCGGAGATCACCGTTGGTTCAGAAACCTTCGAGGATACAGTCGTGGGAGGCGCACTCAACCGCGCAATCGACGAGTTGCTGATAGGCCTTGTTGGTGGACTACAGGATGCCGCGCCGCTCGTGGAAGACGTCCGCTTCGCCCTAGAGTCTGGCGGGGCACAACCGTCGCGCAAGCAGGGGCAGATCGCATCAGTTCTCCCCGATGGACGCATCGCCATTAACATCGGCGCATTTGTAGGCGTCGCGCAAGACGACCACTTCGAAGTCTTGGGCGTACGTAACGTCATCACAGATCCCATTTCGCTTGAACTGCTCGACTACGAACCAATGGGCGTTAAGGGCGAACTCGTCATTATTGAGGTGCGTGACCGTGTATCGTTTGGCACTCGCACCACAGAATTCGAACCAGCAGTCGGTGACATCGTCCGACAACTCCTTCCCTAACTCGCAATCGCGCATCCGTTTCGATAGACTGCTTGCGATGAATCGAACGGTCGCTCACTCGCTCTTGTTGATCCTCGTCTGCATATGCCTGGGGTGCTCGTCAACGAGCGCGCAAGGCCTTCGCTCAATCGGGCTACGCGTTGCGCTGTCCTGGACCGAAACACCGATCTGGGCAGGCATTGAGGCCTCAACAGATACGTCGTGGGGGAATCTGTCTGCGGGCTTCTTCATTACGCCTACAGGCAAGACCCTCTTCACAGGGCACATCGATGTGCCTCTGCAAGAAGGCGGTGCGGCCTTTGTAAGATTGACTGGAGGCTTCTACTACTTCGAGGCAAGCCAGCCCTTCCCTTATCCATTGATTGGTGCAGGCCTGTCGTATCTTCTCGTGTCCGCCAGTCCGATTTACGTCGGATTCGCCAGCGAGTTCATCTATCCGCTCGCGTTTCCGCTTCCCATGTTCTCCCTGTCTAGCGGATGGCTCCGATAGACATGAATGGGCTGTTCGGAACCGACGGCGTACGCGGGAGAGCCAACCATTTCTTGACACCTGAACT
>SPBW01000282.1 GCA_004525685.1 Candidatus Atribacteria bacterium | reverse complement strand
TAGGTTCTGCCCTTCAGAGATGGTGTAGGGACCGTTGGCGCTCGTGCCATAGGGGGCCGCATTGTGGATCGTCAATCTCGCTGTATCCGTTGTGATACCGCCGTCCCCATCGTCGACTTGGACGGTGATCGTGTACTCGCCATCGTCATTCACTCCGAGCTCCTCGAGTTTGACCCAAGATACCGTCGGCTCGATGCCAGTAGCGTCATCGAATTCACCGTCTCCATCGACATCCCAACTGAAAGCTAGATCACTCTCATCGGCGGAGCTCGGATCCGTCGAACTAGAAGCGTCCAGAGTCAGCTCTTCGCCTTCGAGGACATCGTACGGGCCGCCTGCATCTGGTGATGGTGGGGAGTTGGTCACCCCTATGGTAACGTCCTTGTCCAGCACGCTGCCATCTCCGTCATCGACCGAAAGCGTGGCTGTGTAGGAAATCGGAGAAGGAGGGTCTTCCGGTCCCCCATCGGTGATACCGCAGGCTTCGAGGACCATCCAGTCCACTAGAGGATAGGATCCGGCTACACGCTCATCGAAATCACCGTCACCATCGAGATCCCATGAGAAGGTCAATGGGTCGCCGCCCGGATCAGTCGTCGCCCGAGCATCAAGTCGCAGGCTGTCTCCTTCCGCAACTTCATACGCAAGCACACAGTCAATTACTGGATCCAAATTCGTAATCGTCAGATTAGCCGTGCCCTCACCCTTGCCGCCATCGCCATCGTCCACCAGGAGTTTAATGACAACGTCTCCGTCGTTGACGCCCAACGAGTTCAGAAGGTGCCAAGAGATTTCCGGCATGGCCCCATAGGCATCGTCGAAGAGATCGTCGCCATCCAGATCCCATGCGTAGCTCAATCTATCGTTGGCATTGGGATCGGAAGAGGCAGATCCATCCAGGGACAGCATCTCCCCCTCTTCGATGTCGTACGGGCCTCCTGCATCGGCAACTGGGTCAGCATTCGTGATCGTGAGAGTCGTTGAATCTGCGGCAGCTTCAAGCTCTCCGCCATCATCTGTCACCCTCAGCCGAACGCTATGCGTTCCCTCATCATTCAGCCCCAACGCGCAGAGGGCGGCCCATGTCACAGTAGGCGAAGCGACCGCATCGGTATCGTCAAACGAATCATCACCGTTCAAATCCCAGCTGTAGGAGAGGACTGCTTCATCCATCGGATTGGCGTCTTCTCCCGCACCATCCAGCGAGAAGGGACTCCCTTCCGAGATCTCATACGGCCCGCCCGCATCGCAAGACGGGGGCACGTTGAGAATGACGAGATCGGCGGTATCCTCGCCGATACCGCCTTCATCGTCCTCCACAGCTAGAGTGACTGGATATGTCCCGTCATTCTCGATCCCTGCATCCGTTAGATCATCCCATGTCAGCGTGACATCAGGCCACGTCAGCGTGACATCAGGCTCATCCAACGTCGTCGAACCCACGGACCATGAGTAGCTCAGGATCGCAGGCTCATCGAGATCTGTACCAGATCCCTGCAATGACACGCCGTCCCCTTCCCAAATCACATAGGGACCTCCCGCATGGGCAGTTGGCGGCGCATTGAGAACCTCTAGATCGACGGTATCGACGCCACTGCCTCCAGCATCGTCTCGTACAGTGAAAACCACCTCATACGTGCCATCGTCTCCAATACCGACTGCCACTAGCTCGTTCCATGTCAGCGAGACACTGGTCCCCAACCTCGTGGTTGTCCCGAATGACCACTCATAGCTCAGGTCTTCAAGTCCCCCAGGATCGGAGCCAGTACCCCCTAGCAACAAGCCTTCCCCTTCGGTGATCGAGTAAGGACCCCCAGCATTGGCGGTCGGCAGTACATTGATAATGGTCAAGTTCATTTCGACCGTCTGAGAAGCTCCCTGTTCATCCTCAACGGTGACAGAGATCGCGTGGTCGCCGACGGTGTTGAAGCCAAGATCGATGAGATCGCTCCACGTTAGAGTGTGCATCGCACCTGGGCGTGTCTCGCTATCCAATGTCCACACAAACGACAGTGCGCCCCCTCCTGGATCCCAGGATCCGCTCGCATCCAGGGTAACACCAAACCCTTCATCTATGGAGTAGGGGCCACCGGACTCCACAATTGGAGGCGTATTGACGATCGTGAGGGTTGTGGTATCGGTGTCCGAAAGCCCGTCTTCGTCGGTAATCGTGAGCGCGACGTTGTACTCCACCCCGAACTCCAGGTTCATTGAGGCAAGCTCCGCCCATGAGATCGTCAATATCTCCTCGGCTGTCTCCACAATGCCTACGCTCTCCACATCCCACTCATAGGATAGAATAGATGAACCTGCTTCGACCGAGCCAGTGCCATCAAAGGTCAAGTTGTCACCCTCGTTGAAGGTGTACGGCCCACCAGCATCCGCTTGCGGACCAAGAACCGTCAGAACAGCGGTATCAGTGACGGAGAAACTCAAGTCGCAGTAGCATGGCCAAGTATCGTCATGAACCTCTGCCGTGATCGTCAAGGTCAC
>SPBW01000310.1 GCA_004525685.1 Candidatus Atribacteria bacterium | reverse complement strand
GAGATGCTGAAGGAAGCCGGCTCCGGCGTGTCCGCGGGTGACGGTGGCTTCGGATTCAAGAAAGAAACCTACAAGACGGGTGCGGGGCCGAGAGAAGGCTCGATCGACGAGCAGTCCAAGCTGTTTGGTGCGCAGTACACCTACACGTTCGATTTCTCGAAGGTGAGGACCTTCATCGAGAGTGAGGCAGGCAAGGCCGGTTACGCGTTCAGGTACCAGATCACGTCTCACGGTCTGTAGACATCTCGCTGCAGACATCTCGCTGCAGACAGCGCGCTGTAGAACGTTGTCTAAAAGGAGGGAGAAACGTGGTCGATCAACTTGTCATGCCGAACTCGCCTGCGTCGCTTGCTCCTCGGGTGATCGACGGTCGAATCCGCATGGGCCGCGTGTGGGGAATGCTCGCCATCCGCTCGGCGCTCTCGCTCGCCCTGTTGCTGGCGTTGGCTGGCGCACTTGCTCTCTCCGGCCGCGCGGAGGCCGTGAAGGACTCTGCGGCCCGGTGGCTTTGGTTTGTCACGGCGGTGAACGTTGTCTGTATCATTTTGATGGCGCGCTTCGGACGGTCCGAAGGCGTACGACTTCGCGATATCTACTTCGTCAACCGCTCAACATGGAAGGCCGATCTTGCGTGGGCGCTCGGCGCGATCGCGGTGGCTGCGGCGTTGGCGCAGCCACCTGGGCTCCTTCTGGCGAGGGCGCTGTGGGGAGGCTCTGGGTACCCCAATTCGATGCTGATTCAAGCGCTGCCGTTGGCGGCCATCTATCCACTGTTTTTGCTGATGCCTCTTACGCACGCGTTTGCTGAACTGCCTACCTACTTTGGATATGTGGCTCCGAGGCTGCGCGCTGCGGGGATGAATCGATGGGCGGTGATCGCGATCGTTGGGACAGTTCTTTCGATCCAGCACCTGTTCTTCAGCTTTCAGCTGGATTGGCGTTATGACCTTTGGCTTGCGCTGAAGTACTTGCCATTCGCGCTGTGGATGGGCTTCATTGTCGACCGAAGACCGACCACATTGCCCTATCTCATGGGGGCGCACTTTCTACTCGATGCGACGCTGCCTTTGCTCGTGCTGATGGCCTCGAAAGGAATGCTTACCTTCTAGACGCGGGACATCC
Organism: Candidatus Atribacteria bacterium; assembly: GCA_004525685.1. Lineage (GTDB taxonomy): Bacteria > Bipolaricaulota > Bipolaricaulia > UBA7950 > UBA9294 > SPBW01. Next base: position 906 of record SPBW01000310.1, on the reverse strand, counting down.
AAGCGCAACCTATCGCCAGCGGATGACGATCGATTCGCGCGCGAACAGTCGCACGGCAACGCGTAGCAACAGCGTGTCAAGTGCGATGAATCCCAATGACAGCAGCAGCGAGGACGTGGGCGTGAACGTCACCAATCCAGTCACCTGCAGGCCGATCAATGCGAAGATGGGTAGCACGACGAGAATAGCCAGGTTCTGTGCACCCTTGGCGTCGCGAGCGCGAGAGGATCCGATGACCCCAACAACGAAGCTGAGCAACGAGACGGCAGGCATCAGAAGGAGCAGTGTGATGGTCCAGGTTGCATCGATGACGTAGGGGAACAGAGGAGCCCACCCCAGCAGCGAGGCGAGCAAGAGGAACACGCCTGTACTCACCCAAGCCATCACCAATGCAGGAACCGCCCCGGCAAGGATCTTCCCCACCAGCAACTCCCATGTGCGCACGGGGGTGGCCAGCAACGGCTCTAGCGTTCGACTCGTCTTCTCCTCCACGATGCTTAAGGTGGCGAATACGTTGGCAATCATCGCCGGGATGAGCAGGACAAAGAATTGGAACTGGCTCAAGATGAGTAGCCGAAAGGCATCGGTAGTATCGAGGCCGCTTCCCTCTGGTGCGGCAAGCCCGAGTAGTGCCGGATTGATGAACCGGGGGAGCAGCCAAGATAGGAGCAGAGCCTGTCCGATGAGGAGCAGAGGAATAACAGCGATAAACAACAGGCTACTTGGCGTGTGCGCCATGCCTGCCCATTCCATGCGCAAGACGTTGCCAATCCGGCGTCTCATGGCTTCTCCTCGTTCACCAGACTGAGGTAGACGTCTTCCAACGAACGCTCGTCCTCTTGAACGCCCAGCACTTCCCCGCCCAAAGCGACCAAGCGGGACACCAATGCGGGCCGGTCGCGGTCG
>SPBW01000206.1 GCA_004525685.1 Candidatus Atribacteria bacterium | reverse complement strand
CCCCGAAACCTAAAGGGACAAGCACCGAATGTAGAACGCGTTCATTGGCTGTGGCATGGTGACGCATGTCGGAGATTAGGGCTCAAGGTAGAAAGAAGCATCAAGGATCTCGATCCGAGCAGGCTGGCCCTCAGGAAGGAACTGGATCTCCCAAATCGCGTATGGGTTGACCCCAGGCGTTACATCTGGGTATTGCGCAAGCAACCAGTCTGGATCGTTGAACGAGGCGAACGGAAACCGGAAGGTTCTCGCCTCGGTGCTCAGTCGGACTGAGCACGTGGCCGAAGAGCTTTTCCAGTCATCATCATTCTCAAGCAGATGCAACCCTCGATCCTGAGATGCGACTTCAATACTGACCATGATGTCAGGGTTTGCACGTGCGGTGAACTGGACTCCTGTGTACGTGCTTGCATCGAACGGCGGGTCGAAACGCAGAGACACCTTTTCGTTCCCATCAGACGGGTAGTTGTACCTCACGACAAGCTGCCCAGCTGATGCAATGGGGTCTATTCCCTTGCAGACGGAGTCGCCCCCGGTGAACCAGAAGGTTTCTTCCAAGCTAACGCTGTTCCCAATGACCACATCTGCTGAGCATGGTCGACATGGAGATACGCGGAAGATGGCTTTGGGGAAGTCCGTTCGGCCGAGAGGAAAGCTCGTGATTGGGAAAGACTCCAAGTCGACATTGCCATCCCAGCGCTCGAACTCCCACCCCTCCGCCGGAGTGACTTCCACAATGCCCTTGCCTAGCTCTTCATTGACGCGCGCCGTGACCTGACAACCATCAGTTGCAGCTTCCTGCGGAAGGATGTCAAAGCTGAGATCTGCTGCCGAAGCCGTGGGAATGGTCCAACCGTTTGTCCCTTGCCAGTGAGCCCGCACGACGCTTTCAGCGAGCGTTCCCCAAAGATCAGTCCCGGCGCACGGCTCACCGAAGTCTGGAGTGAGATCCTCCCACGGATAGACGAGCATGCCAGACCACCAGTAGATACCCTTGAGATACTCGTTGGTCTGTGAGATCTCTTCCACAACGCTCAGAACAGCCTCATAGCAGTCGGCGTGCTCTTGGTAGTCACAGGTTGTCGTCGGAGGGTTGTCGGGACTGTAGGGGCTCATGTTCGTTCCATCGCAATGCATGAAGTTGAGCTCGGGTAGGAGAACAGGGCGGTCGTATTGCCTGACAAGTGGCTCTACGAAGCGGACAAAAGTGTCTCGCACTCCTTCCTTGAGTTGCTCCAGTGTTGGCTCCAGAGTGTTGCTGAGCCCTCTATAGAGCTCCACACCAATGTAGTCCAATGCATCCCAGAAGGTCACCTTGCCAGGAGATGAAAAGGGGCGGGTCCACGACCCCATGACAGCGCAGGAATACGTGAGCTCGCCTGAGTAGGTTTCTCGTACGTCTGCAATGAGTTCACGCCAGCGGCGGTCGGGATCAGAAAGTCCATCGGTCGCTGCGTGCGTCATGGACTCCATCTCACAACCCAGACAGAGGATTTCTACGCCTAGCTCTTCACACATCTCGGCGTAGTGATCCGCATAGGCTAGGTAACTCTCGAAGAGCTCATCCCAGCGTTCGCTTCTTGGGTGAAGCCCAAACCTTCCAATGCCAGTCTCCATCCAGTCAAGCGTCTCCACGTGCAACTTGAGCATCACAGTCAGCCCGAGTGAGTGCGCCGTCTCGATGACGTATCTGACCTCGTGGTCGTAGAGAGTAGGGTAGAACCAGTTCGTATCAGGAAACCCGGGCCTGTCTCGATACCACGGCTCAATGGTGGGATCCGTGTAGGTGTCCACGTACCAATCCACAATGAGGATAATGCTGTTGCAGCCAACATCGAGAAGGCGGTAGAGATTGTACGTCACCAAGTCTTCATCGAAGCTTGGCCACCACATGGCGCCGAAGGACACACCTGTGAAGATGCCCTCTGCATTGCATGCAATCGCAATCAAGATGACCGCGAGCAACACAATCGGAATCGCTGAACGCGCTCTTCGCATGCTCACTCCTTGGGGAGATTGTACGAGATAGATAGCCTTGGTTGAAGCTGGAATGCCTGATGTCTGATTGCGGCCTCGCCGAACGCTCTCCAGAACGGGTTCTCGGTCAGACGTCCAGATGAGGGGCGTTGATAACGTTTCCGAAGAACTGCATGAATTCAAGGGGCACATACCTTACCTTCCACACAGACCGGACGGCCCTCGGCGACGAGTCGTTTTGGCTCACACTGAGAGCTGCCTCGGACGCATGCTGCGCAAGCGGAATCCCGGGCCGAGTCTCAAGAGATGGTGGGAAGCCCCGATTCTTGCGAAATACCAGAGCCCGCTGTTCTTTCGGAATGGGGTATGTGTCCCTCGAATTAATGCAAGATACAAGGTGTGACCCCGAAACGTGAATGCGTCGAACCCCTCTCGCAACGCCGTCCATGTCGTCATGGCATCACTCCCAAGAGAACTCATGATCCAACCATACTTTACCGGAGGAACGCGGATAACATCTCCAGTCAGTTCTGGGATAGACTGTCCGTGAATCGCATGCATGGCATGAAACCCACATCTCTCTCGTCCGCAAGGAGTACGCATGTCGGCAGCTGAAATCACCATGAGGAATCCCCTGTTGGTCCTGCTCTGGACCTTCGGTTTGTTCTTGTTCATGCACTTTCACCAGTACATCAGCGCGCTGTGGGTGGCTCGGCGAGCAGGCCTCACGTTCGATGCCGTCATGAAAGGGAAGGCGGAGAGCCCCACGACCCTTCTGATTCAAGGAGCCGCGGCACTCCTGTTCGGCGTTCCGCTTGCCTGGGTGGCCGCGACCGTCCTCTGGCGTCGTCCGATGGCGTGGATGGGGCTGACGTTTGATGGCACGTGGTTGCTCGCGGGAATCGGCTTGGGCATCGCGCTTCCCTTACTCGTCGTATTCATCTTGAAGCTGTCGGGACAAGCGTCGATCTCACGCCCCCATAGGACCCTAGGTCGAAGAGAAAGAACGACAACACTCGCCGCCATCGCCTGTATGGCCCTATTCACCGGATTTGCAGAGGAAATCGTATTCCGCGCCATGGCCGCGCGCGAACTGTCTGTGGCGATGGGATGGCCGTTGGCTGTCCTTGTGTCCGGGGCCTATTTTGGCTTCGTTCACTTGATCGGCCAGATCAAAACGCTGACGGCAAGCAAGGCCGCGACCATCCTGGTTGCCAGTGTGGCGGTCAGCTTCATGTTCGTGGCGATGTACGTTCGCAGTGGGTCTCTGTGGCTCCCAATTGGGTTCCACGCTGCTTGGAATTTCTCCTTGGTCGGGGTTCTCGGTTTGCCGATGAGTGGGAGACGGACCGAGGGTGGGCTGCTGCAGACGACGCTGACGGGAAGACCTTGGCTGACCGGCGGTGAGGTCGGGGTCGAGGCGTCCGTGGTGGCTCTGGCCGCCTATGCCCTGGTCGGCTTGCTCTTTGTCTTGTTGTGAAGACGAGCCGGCTACTCGTCCAGCATTCGTCGCACGGCTTCGGCCAGCGACAACTGGGTCTTGGCTTCGATATAGGCAAGGATCTTGCGCCAGACAAACGGGATGCCTGCTGCCAGGGTCAGGGCCACCAGCCCCCAGGCCCCGGCGGTGATGAGTCTTGCGAGGTCTTCCACGAACGGGGTCTGGACTTCAAGGGACGCATACCTTAATTCGCAAGAATCAGAGCTGCTCACTATCTTCCACACAGACCGGACAGCCCCTTGGCGGCGAGGCGTTTGTGGCTCAGCTTGAGAGCGTCCT
>SPBW01000087.1 GCA_004525685.1 Candidatus Atribacteria bacterium | reverse complement strand
TCCAGGCAGGTCCATACAAGGGATTGATGGGTCTCATCAGCCCCGTTCTTCTTCACCCTGTCCGCCCACTTTTGGCGAGCAGACAATCGCAGAAGGGTTCACACAGTTTCCTACTCCTCTGGCGGAATCAATTCGATACGCATTGTCTGGCTTGGCGAATTCTCGAAGGAAAGATAGAGATCATAACAGCCTGGCACTAGGCCGCTCGTATCCCACTCAATAAGGTAGTCGCGACTCTCCCTGTCGTACTCTGCCATCCAGTGATCGAGCAGCGTTTTCTCTTCGGGACTGGATTCCAAGTCGACTGCGTATGTGAATACGTGAACAAACGAAAGCACAGGGCGGGCAATTTCCTGATCAACGATTTGACAGCTTCCGGTGACGATCTCGCCGACTGCATAGACACCCGACAGCGGAAGCAGACCCATCATCGACGCATCCTGCCCTTCCGCAAGATCAAGTCCGCGGTCGAGAAATCGCCCTTCTCCAGCTTCTCCTGTAGGAATGATAGTCAGAGAACTGGAACGATTGCTGTCTCCTATCCCACAGATTGTGATGTCGTAGGGGTCTTCATCTGTATCGTTGCTGGCAATCTCCACATTGAGGCTGAAGAGGCCAACATCATCCACGCTGAAAGAAACGACAAGAAGCACGGTTCCTCCGGCAGGAATATCCAGGGGCAACGGAGTCTCGACAGTGAACCCTCTAACGTTATGCAAATCGAAAGCCGATATGCTGGTTACATTGAGCTCCTCCGACAGACCAGCGGTGTTGTCCACCGCGTACGTTCTCTCCACTCGCCCCACTAGCTGTTTGTCTAGTTCATCTGTACCGCCGTCGGGAATAAGCAGTCCACTTTGCTGGACATTGATCTCAGCAGGGAAGAGATGCTCGCCACAGGATTCAAGGTCTGCGGTTGAGCTTCCAATTAGCCGGGCCTCGTCTGGAGCCGTGTACAAGGAGCACGTTACGCTGAGAGGGAAGTTCTCAGCAGTCAGATCGGTAAACGTGTGAAGATATAGCCTGCCCGCGGGCAGCATAGTCCACCAAATCCATGATCCGTCGCTGCCTTCAGATCTGAACCACGAGCCCTCAACAAGGCCCTCAGGTCCGATTTCCAACAACACAGCCATGGCGTTGTCACTGAGTTTCGTGCACTCCACGGGACGGACCCAGATATCGGAGGCCGCGACAGTCTCTACCACGATGGCGATCAAGAGAACCAGGACAAGGGATGCGGACACAATTGTCTTGCTCATCAATTACCTCCCCAGGCGAATGGAGACAAGGATGGGCAATCCTAGCTCAGTAGACAAATCTGCCAGCGAGTTGGCTTTGAGGAAAGAGTCTTGGACAAGGCCTGGAAGTTGGTGTGTTGCATGAGAAGGTCTCCATAGGTTGTGATAGAGCGCGGAATGCCCCTACTCTGGACCGATGAGGAGATAACGCGGGACAGGGAATGCGCCTCGAAAGTTCGAAGCTCGTCCAGGCAGGTCCACCACTGGGATTAGCCAAGATCGGTAATCCTATCCCTCCCTTTGTTCCGGTAATCCCATGCGTTCGTCCACAGGAAGAAGTTTATCAGGTTAGCCCTAGAGTGGATCGGCTAGGGGGGGGGGATCAAGCTGTTGTATACTATGCGTAAGTCTGCAAGCTTTTCATAATTAGGCAGGCGATTTGAGTTGTGGTGCGGTAAGAGTGGACTAGCAGCGAAGCGAGGGAGTCTGAATGCCTAGTGAGAGTCGAGAAGTAAACCCGATGGCGTTCCTTACTGTCGGACTGTGTCTTGTAGGTGCTGGCGTGGCCATGGGTGTAGCGCTAATGAGCAGAGGCGCCGGTTCCTTGGGATTGGTGCTAATCGCGTGCGGGGTGTGTTTCGTGGCGATCGGTTTTGGCAAGAAGCGTGCGGCTGAGTCGAGTGAGGCTGGGGGGGAAGAGAGCGATCTGCCGCCAACCTAGCATGCGTATGCAGCCGACGTGCTCGGGTGTCATGACCAGCGTTTGCACGTCGCTCTGCACCGCCCAGAGTCAAAGGGATTCGAACACCGATTGCGTCTGGCACGGCTGTGAACTCTACCCGTTCGCATCATGATCTGAACCCATCGGCACGGAAAAGCAGGTCTGCAATGGGATCCAATAATGGATGGAATGCCCCTACTTATGGTGCAATGAGGATGCAAAGAGGGATATGGCTCTTACTTCATAGGTTCGAAGCTCGTCCAGGCAGGCCCACCATCAGGGTTGCTAAATGTCATCGTGGTTACGGGAACGATGACTCGATGTAGTCGTCAACGCGATCAGGGAAATCCCTTGATTGCGCTTGTATCAGAAGTGATCCGAATTCCGGTATCAGATCGAGCGGGACAGCGATTTCAAGCCCGCCATCCACTTTGTAGGGAATCGAGTACGTTGCGACCTGTTCCCAGTTGCTCTCCTTCTCCAATTCCCCTTTGTCGAGAACGAATGTGTACGTTTCGCTGTCCCACTCCGTGCTGGAGAGAGTGATCTCATAGCGTGATTCGAGGCCATGTACGTCTAGTTCATTCCCCCGGAATTCCACTCGCACGTACAGGTATCCACCACCCGTTGCAGCAAGCAGAGCTACGATGTCGCGATTTGGATCTGCGGGAGTTGATTCTGAGCGATTGGAGAGAAGCGTTGTCTGCCCCCATTCGAGGCTTCTAGTTTGCCCCATCGATGGCGTAACCTGGATCGGCGTATCGGACAACATGCGAACCACCACGGATGCAGATATGGCTGGTACCTCCAATTCCCAATTGTCAAGGTAAGTGTCTTCCGAAAACGGTATGGAGACTTCGGTTCGGCCTGATTGGCCCGTGCGATACTCTCCGATCATCAGGCCTGCGGGGCTCCGTAGCAATACGGAAGCATTTGGGACTGCGGAACCTTGAGCGTCGACGACAATGACGGGGATGTGCCTTGTGAGATTCATGTGCGTCCAACCACCCCACGTGCGGATGCTGCTCTCACTGCCCTCAAAGGTCACTGAGCCGTACAGGTCAGTATCAGCCCATTTGACAATATCCACGCTGTCAACATGGCATCCATCCATCTGAAGCGTTCCCGAGCTTGCGTAGATCTGGAGTACTCCGATCCGTGAGTCAAGCGCATATACATTCCGACCTACGCGCAATTCACATATCTCCGAGTCAATGACCGAAACATTTGCTGAAATGCCCAAAACGCAGATTCCGAAACTGGAGCCGCCAGTTGCATAATTGGCGCGTGCAGCGTCGTCCCAGCAACTCAGAATTTGGCTGTCTATCAGGCGAATCTGGCGGTCTGGATGGTCAACGAGCAACTTGTCCGCGAATGCACCTGGGTGAAGATTGCGATACTCGTGATAAGTTGTGTTTCGCAAATTCATTCCGCAGATTATTGATCCCTCAATGAGAAGATGTCCTCCTTCCCAGGACGACACTTCTCCCAGAACGCTATTGAGAATGTGCAGGGTTGTATCACTACTGGCACCCATCGAAGTGCCGATATTGCTCACACTAGGGAGCACCATGGTTGAATTGTATATGGCTATTGACGCACGACCTCTCCTCCACTCGAATTCTCTCATGTCTTGTCCCAATCCTTCGATCACTACCTGTTCACCCGGGAACTCGTAACGCAACTCCCATGCTTCAGAAAGAGCGCATCGTTGAATAAGAATCTCCGCCTTCCCCTGCTGCGCCTCCTGCGTAAACCAGCAGTCAACTCCGCCGAGTTCGGTGTCCTGAAGTACAACGTATCCGCTGAAGAGTTGCACAGTGAATAGTTCAAGAGTCGAGTCGTGTATTTCGATTTCGGCGCCAGAGGAGTTCGATGCAATGAAGGGCACAGCACCGGGGTCGACCGCACTGATTTCGGAGTTCTCTATGAGCAGGTTCCCTGCTACCTGGAAGTAGTTGTCGTGGTGGTGTGCAGCGGTCATCCGAAGTTGGCTGTCACGGATTATCAGGGTTCCACCTTCCTGAACCACGAAATCCGTCGGAGTTACACAAGAAACACCCTCAATTATCACGGTCTCTGCTGCTGAGATTACCCATTCATCCAACTCAAGGAGTTTCTGCACAGTCGTATCCGCCGCTGCCGAGTAGGATAGAAACATCGATATAGCTATCAGCAGGCTGTAGGTTCTCTTCATATGCCCTCCCGGGGGCAACGATACCAGAAATGCAACAACCTAGAGAAGGCAATCATAAGAAGTGGATGAGGGAACAGACTTCAGGAGCCTTCAAGCTGGGCGCTTCTTGGTCTGCAGTTCCTCCAGTTGAGAATGAACGCAGACCTAGTCAGGGAGCCATTCCAGACGGGATCCACCGGAATTACTGTCGTGAGGACATAATGAAGCACACGGATTGTGCCTCAAAAGTTCGAAGCTCGTCCAGGCAGGTCCACCATACTCGGACAACCTCTGAGGGTTTCTTCATGCTGACTGGCTGAGGGGATTCAGTTGGGATCACGCAGATTGGACATGAGTGTTCCGCATGGCCAGTAGATTGGTTCGACCGCACTTGCTAGCCCTGCTTAGATTTCCTATCCTCGTCAAAACTCAAACAGATCAAGAGGGGACGTTTATGGCTGAAGAAATCCAGCAAGAAGAAATCCTGGTTCGCGCGATAGACAAGAGTCTCGGCAATCGTATCCACATCCGAATCTCTCAATTCAAGGATCGCGACTATCTCGACATTCGCAATTACTACGAGGACGATGCGGGCGAATGGAAACCGACGCGCAAAGGTGTCGCTGTGCCGGTTGAATTCTATGATGAGCTCATGGAGGGACTGGCGGCTGCTAAGGACATCATTGCGTCTCGCAAGAAAGAGGCACCAGCGGCTGAGTAGCGTCGTCATCAGATGTACTTGATGCGCCACGCGGTCTCAGCCATAATTGCGCTCGAAGTTTGGTCCCATCGTCTAGCGGCCTAGGATTGCGGGTTCTCATCCCGTCGACGGGGGTTCAAATCCCCCTGGGACCACCACTCGCAGCACAGATCTTGTGCTGCGATTTCTCTTGATGAGTAGCCGACTTCGCGCCACGGCCGCGGTAGGCTACTATGCAAAGAATCCGATTCATTCAAGGAGTCCACGTGGACGCGACATCGTCTCTTCGAATCGAAGGCGTGAGCAAGTCGTATCTTCAGCGGTCTACGCTGATTGCGGTGCTCGATTCAATCTCCTTTAATCTGGAGACCGCAACGTGGACAACGATCTTGGGTCCGTCAGGATGCGGCAAGACCACGCTTCTGAAGATCATCGCTGGATTGGAGTTTCCCGATACCGGACGCGTATTCGTAGAAGCAAGAGAGCTGTCCAGGCTTGGAGAAACTGCCTATCTGCCTCAAGATGACACGCTGCTTCCATGGCGCACGGCGCTCGGAAATGCCATTCTTGCTTCAGAGATCGACGGCAAGCCGATAGCTGATGCCAAGAGAGAGGCACTGGATCTGTTCGATCAGTTCGGGTTGTCAGGTTTCGAGTCGCTCTATCCAAGCGAGTTGTCGGGAGGCATGCGTCAGCGTCTGGCGCTCATTCGCACATTCCTCACCCATCGAGACATCCTGCTATTGGATGAACCGCTGGGAGCCCTCGATCCACTTACGCGGGCAACGCTTCAGAACTGGCTTCTTAACGTGTGGAGCGAACTAAAGAAGACGGTGTTGTTGGTTACTCATGATGCAGAAGAGGCCCTGCTGTTATCAGACCGAATTCTCGTCTTGACAGATCGTCCCGCTCAACTACAGCTTGACCAAGCTGTCGAGCTTGACAGGCCACGAGATCGCGGATCAAGCGAACTCGTGTCTCACAAGTCTCAACTGCTGCGGCTACTCTTGGAAGAAGAGGTCGGGACATGACAAGTCGATGGATGCGCATTGTCGCTCCGCTGATGCTGCTTCTGCTACTGCTCGGCGCTTGGGAGCTCTTCGTGCGATGGTTCGATGTGCAACCCTTTATCCTGCCTGCGCCCAGTCAGGTTCTTGTTGCGTTTGTTGCCAACTTCACCATGCTCGTGCGGCATGGTGCTGTAACGTTCTCTGAGATCACGCTTGGGCTGCTTCTGGGCGGCGTGGGCGGCATTCTTCTGGCTGTCGTCGTCTTCTACTCGCCTATTCTCGACAAGGCTCTGTATCCGCTTATTATCGGATCCCAGATGATTCCCGTGTTTGCCATCGCTCCGATTCTTATCGTATGGATGGGCTATGGTTTGTGGCCCAAGGTGACAGTGGCTGCGCTGATCAGTTTCTTCCCGCTGGTGGTGAATGTCTCTGATGGATTGCGCGAGCCGACAGAAGGAGCAGTGGATCTATTCCGATCCTTGGGAGCGACACGGGCGCAGATCTTCTGGAAGCTGCGATTACCCGCCAGTCTACCCACGCTGTTCTCGGGATTGAAGGTGTCTGCTACGCTTGCTGTGGTGGGTGCAACCATCGGGGAGTGGGTCGGATCGCATGAGGGATTGGGCTACCTGATGTTGCAGTCCAACGCGCGAATGCGCATGAGCTTGGTCTTTGCCGCTATCCTGATGCTTGCAGTGCTTGGGTTGCTCCTGTTTGGGGCACTTCGGATAATCGAACGGCGTGTGCTTCATTGGCGGGCGAGAAAGGTCGAGTCGCGGGAGGTTTCGAGGTGAAGGGGATTGTCTGGGTGGTTCTTGCCGTTCTATTGGTGGCATGTGCGTGCCAAGCTGCAGCTGAGTCCATACGTGTGAGCCTTGATTTCTTCTCCAACCCCAATCACATTCCTCTCTATGCTGCACTTGACAACGGATATTTCGAGGACGAAGGGATCGAGGTCGATATCTTCGTGCCAGCCAATCCATCGGACCCGGTGAAGCTTGCTGCAGCGGGGGCAGTGGAGATTGCTCTGACACCCCAGATCAATTATCTCATCGCGCGATCCGAGGGTTTGCCGCTGATAGCCATCGGCGCGCTGATTGACAAGCCACTCGGCGGCTTGCTCGCACTTCGCGGTCACGGGATCGGGACAATCCAGGATCTGTCTGGAAAGCGGATTGGCTATGCACTCGCCCCTTTGGAGCCAATCCTTTGGGAGACCGTGTTTGAGTGCGTGGGACTGGCTTCTTCTTCCATCGAGCTGATCAGTGTCGGATTTAACACGATGATTGCACTGGTCGCTGGCAATGTCGAGGCGATCGGGGCATTTCGCAACTACGAGGTGCTCCAACTGGAAGAACTTGGCTATGAACCGATCTTCTTCCCTCAAGAAGACTACTGCGTCCCCACGACCTACGAATTGCTTCTTGTTGCGCACCCGAACTTCATTCTAGAAGCAGCATCTGATGCCGCGGCCTTTCTGCGAGCATTTGTACGAGGCATCGAGTGGACGATGGCTCATCCAGAGGATGCGCTCGCGTTGTTCTTCGATCGCTTTCCAGAGCTAGACGATGAGCTCAATCGGCGATCATTCGAGCAGACGTTGCCGCTTTATGCGGTCGGAGCCTATCATGCGGACGATGCTGTCTGGGAGGCTATGCAGGCGTACCTGGTCGAGAATGGCTTGATGGCGAGTAGTTTTTCATTGGACGAGTTGTATACAGATGCGCTATTGCCCATTGAGGGGGAGGAATAGACATGCTGCACATGGCGAATCGACAATTAGAGGTCATCACTGGGTGCATGTTCTCTGGAAAGACGGACGAGCTCATTCGCCGATTGGAGCGCGTGCGTATCTCGGGGCGGAGCATTCTGCTGTTCAAGCCGAGCATTGATGATCGGTACGCAGATGCGGCGATTGTCACGCATTACGGGCGTGAGTTTGCTGCCCATCAACTGACTCCGGGAGAAGAAACTCTGGATCAGCTCGTCGCTGTTGTGGGCGCCGATGCACTTGCTGCCGCCAATGTCATTGCTTTTGATGAAGGAAATTTCTTCACTGAGCGGCTGACTGACCTATGCCAAGACTTGGTGGCTGCTGGGAAACGCGTGATTGTTGCCGGACTCGATCTGACGTTTGCTGAAGAGCCGTTTGGTCCTATGGGACCTCTCATGAGCTTGGCTGATCGTGTGGATAAGCTTCAGGCAGTCTGCGTCAAGTGCGGCGGCGTAGCCACAAGATCCCAACGGCTGATCGATGGCCAGCCTGCGCCTGTCGATGGCCCCACGATTCAGGTGGGCGGAATCGGCAGCTACGAAGCCCGCTGTCGCAACTGCTATGTGCGCTAACTCATGCTTCGCATGAGTTAGTTGGAGAATCAGGCAGAGCCTGATTCTCTGGGGCAGATGTGGAGTGTGTAAACTGGATAGCGAGTGAGATGTGCGCATCTCTCTCTGCTCTAGGTCTGGGCGAGTTGTTTGGAGAATTGGCTAAGGCAATTCTCTACAGAGGTTGACGCAGAGCGCATGAGTTGGTTCAAGAACTCGCCGACGGCGAGTTCTTTGGAGAGTCAGCTTTGCTGATTCTCCTGAGGGGCGAGCCTGTGGACGTGTGACAGACAAGCGCGAAACGGGTGAGCCGAATCGTGGAACCAGCCGAAGAATCGCGGAACGCGATTCTCGAAGAAACTCAGCTACGCTGAGTTGCCATTCTCAAACGAGCTCACCGCCGGTGAGTTCGCATTCTCAAAGCAACTCGCTGTAAGCGAGTTGCCATTCGCACAAGGAACTCATGATGAGTTGTAGCGAGCTTCAGGAAGTCACATCGCGGTCGAGAATCAAGCTATGCTTGATTCTCCAAGGAACTCGCCTTTGGCGAGTTCCCTAGATCCAAATCGTCTTGCCGTCCTCGCACGTCGTCACACCTGGAATTGGATC
>SPBW01000025.1 GCA_004525685.1 Candidatus Atribacteria bacterium | reverse complement strand
CTCCAATGCAGCAATGCCCTCTACTTGAGTGAGTGCACTCTGCAATTGAACCAATCGCCCGAATGCACCTTGAACGACAACGCTTGATGATGCCGATCGCAACTGTGTCAGATCGGCTTCTGTAACTGAGTTTCTGAGGGTGACGACGAGGTCGATCATGGGTCCCACATCGCCTGGCTCATGGGTTTGCGCCTTCCAATCTTCAATGGACTTCTGTAGCTCATAGCTAAGCTTTGAGCTGGTTGTACCGATCAAATTCTCAGACGGCTGAGACCATGGCCCCGCAAGAAGAAACAGGGCGAGAACCACAAGCGCCATCCACAACTGGCCAGCCAGTTTGTCGGGCATGGGGATCGCCTCCTGTTTAGGAATGGTTCATTCGCGCCGCGTGGGTAGCCACACAGTCGTTCCAGCTTGAAGTACGCCGCTTGCTGCGATCTCGATATTGAGACCCCAAAGCGCAGACCAGAGCATTTCATTGCCAAGCTCATCCTTAGCGATCGATCTCCACGTGTCGCCTGAACGAACCGTGTAGACACGGAGCGCTTCCCAATCATAGGCAAGCAAGGACGCCTCGGTGAGGGTCGGCAATAGGAAGGAATTGTCGATTGAGCCACTCGTGGTGATCCGATCTTGCAGCGTGCGGAGCTCCTCGGAGATGACCTGGAGTTGCGTCGTTGTCTGCTGAGAGCTGTTCTGAAGGATGGGGATCATCACGACGAATGCCAGCACGAGAGCTGCTGCAGCAGACCCAACGGCGACAAGGCTGCGCGTTTCAAATAGCGCCTTGAACCAAGAGATGACGGAACTTCCAGCTGTTTGGTGCCCTGCGTGAATCAGTGCAGCCAGTGAGGGCACGGTGGAGCGCTGCTCAAGGTTGCGTTGTTCCTCCGCGAGTGTAGTTTTCAGGGCTCTCCAACGTGTGCGGCAGTCGTCGCACGTCGCGAGATGAGCGTGCAATCTTGAACGTTGCTCATCGGCAAGATCCTCCGACAAGAGTACGAGGAGATCATCCTCCGAGGGATGGCTCGCATGATCGTGCGACGCGGTTTCCGCGCCCGCGATCTGAATGAAGAAATCAGAGCTGTCGTTTTCGTTCTTTCGCATGCGTCACCTCCTCATTCGAGGGTATTCATAGCTTTCGGGGGTGAGGTCCCGAACAGGTTCTTCCATTCCTCACCAAAAAGAGCCGTCAGATCGATTTGAATGCGTGCAAGGGCACTGTAGTCGTTGGGGTTTCGCCCCATGACCTTCATGACTTCTGGCCACGTGAGGCACAGTCCTGCTAAATCTGCCAGTCCGCACCGCTTGAGTTGAGTCAAGCGAAAACCGCCTGAGCGATTGCGGGTTCCCGTCTGACTGAACCAATACCACAATGCCGCCCTGAGTCGCCATCGACTGGATGGGCGCGTGGTCTCAAGGTATCGAATGGCAGCCAGAAGAAGTACGGATCCTGCTCGTTCAGCGTCGGGAGCATCGTGTGTGAGTCCCAGAATCAGGCTGCTGACGTCTGCCCTCAAGACCGGCTCGCCACGTATCAATGTATCCCAGATAACCAACCGCTCATCACGGAGCACATCGTCGGTCATGAACTGCCTCGACGTTGGGCGTGATTCTGAGCACCCAAGTACTCGCCCTCATCCTTCCCTTCGGGGGCACGCTGACGATCATCGATATCCTTGGCCATCGGCGTGATGGTTCCTATGTATTCACAGGCTTCGTTTACTTCGACCTCGGAGCTGAAAGAAGCAAGCAGGTCTTGCAGTATGGAGCCTCTGCTTCGCGAGATGCGAGCACACTGGCTGGGCACGTATTGCTCGAAGAAATAATCGGATACCCGATGGATCAACCGATAGAAGCGAGAGAACACGTCCGGCGTGGCGCGAGCCAAGATCTCTTGCCGCACCTTCTTCTCTAGGCAGAATTTCAACCATGCCAATCGATCAACATAAGTCGTATCCCGCTTCGCGTCACACACGGAGGAAAGCATCTCTGCCGAGGTTTCCCGACTGATCAACCGAAGCATGCGTGCATTGGCGATTACCAGATGCCTCACGACGCCGCGGAGATAGGGAACGAACTCCTGATGGATAGTGTCCGTCTGTCTTCCCTCGATGTAGCGCTCCACCAGGCCATTGAGAAGCTCTGACCACAAGTCTGAGAGCGTGTTCTCGTACAACGCGAGGCGGCGATCTTCAAGGGATGACTTTACGTAATCGGGGTTGACACGCCATTGCAGCGTGCCGATTCGCTCCATGGTGACAATAATCAGCCAGCGAAGCTGTTCTCCGAACTGCGCTTCGAACTCTCGCCCCAATCTCTCTGTCCAGCCACGTTGAACGATACGCCTCAGAATATGTTCTGATGTCATGGTGCCCATGAAGATGGATGCACCCCCAGCCCGTACTATAGCACGCTAGGCTAGATCCTACAAGATGCTTGTGTTGGACGGGAACAGCTGATTCCTTGTTGCTTCTGGAGATTCGCTTCTCTCGCGTGCCAACGGAGTCAATGCTCGGCGTAGGACGTAGTCCGATGAGTTCTTCAGTCTGCAGCCAGGGCGTTTACCGGATCAAGGCGAGCTGCATGCCATGCAGGCCACACGCCTGCGAGTGCGCCAAGCACGAACGAAAGCGCAATGGCACCCAGGAGCAGCCAGGGGGCGAAGAACGGAAGGAACGATGTCACGCCAATCAAGTCTCCAAGAAGCCTTGTCCCGAGGAAGCTCGCCCCCATCCCGAGCCCGAGCCCGAGAACACCGCCTGTTAGACCCATCAAACCGGAGTCTATCAGGAATAGACAGAGTACGTGACGATCTTTGGCCCCAACTGACTTGAGGATGCCGATCTCTCGAGTTCGTTCCAAGACCGATGTATACATGGTATTCATCATGCCGATGGCGCCAACCAACAATGAAATCGCTGCAATGCTGGCGAGAACGACCTTGACCATGCCTAGGGTTCTTTGAACGTTGTCTGCCAACGCCTGCGTGGATACCGGCGTCATGAAGACGCCCTGTCGTGCAACGGCATCGTTAATCCTGACAATCGTGTCCGTCACCGATACGCCTGTGCGTATGCGAATGGCGACAATGGAGGACATTGTGAAGTTGGGCCACAGCTTCTGCGCCTGATCCTGCAGAATAATGGCCGCGTCATCCGTGTTCGACAGCGACCGGAATGCTTCAGCGCCCCTCCCAGTCACCATGTTTTCGTTTACGCCTACTTGGCTCTCTCGAGATGGCTCAAGAATGCCGATTACGGTGAGTTGATGGCCGTCGATGGTGACGGTGTCGCCGACTGTAGTGCCAGTGAGGCTCGCTGCGCGGGCCCCAAGCACCACCCCGCGATCACTGGCTGCCGCAAAACCGCGGCCTTGTGAGATGGCAAACCCGCCCAGAAGTCCTGGAAAACGATCGACCAGATCCCAGGATGGTATCATGACTCGCACGAATCCAGACACGTCTCCAGCGGACAGATCCAGAACCGTCGTCGCGATCTGGCCCGCCTCGGTGATTTCGGGGACGTCGCCCTGAAGCCGTTTCAAGTCAACTCCTGTGGCATGCTCGGAACCTGTCGAATCATCATCGAGGCCAATCAGAGAAGACTGGCTCTCAGGCGACTCCGAGAACTCGCCTGTAATTTGTCTGAGCTCCCCTATCGCGTCTTCGCCCGCAATCTGAGACGCGGATGGCGAGAAGGTCGATTCCTTGGGAACGAGAAGCACGACGTCAAGCCCCACATCTTCGAACTGCTGAAGCACTGCGTTCTCCACTCCCGTTCCAATAGAGATTAGCGTGACAATGGCCATGACGCCGATGAGCATTCCAAGTATCGTAAGCCACGATCGTGCGCGTCGGGTACGAATGTTTCTCCAAGCGAGTGTTGCCAGATTCATGATCATTAGTGCCGTCCTTTCTCTTCTCTGAAGAGGGAGTCAACGCGCTTGCCATCTCGAACGTAAACGAGGGAATCGCCGGGAATCGCGAGTTCAGGATTGTGGGTGACGACGATGCATGCTCTTCCCTCATCCTTGAGATGGCGAAGCATCGAGATCACTTGGTCTCCGGTTTCCATGTCCAGATTGCCGGTAGGTTCGTCAGCAAGAATCGCATCAGGATTGTTCACCAGGGCTCTGGCCACGGTCACGCGCTGAAGCTCACCGCCAGACAGCTCAGAGGGACGATGACTTGATCTCTCTGCCAGCCCGACTTGTCGCAATGCTGATCGCGCTTGTTCATGTGCTTGCCTTCGGGGGGCGCCACTGAGCAGCAGCGGCAGCTCGACGTTCTCTTGGGCGGAGAGATTCGGAATCTGGTTGAATCTCTGAAAGATGAAGCCGATTCTCCTCCTCCGGAATTCAGCTCGCTGAGTGGATGAGAGCTGAACAAGGTCGGTACCCTCAAAGAGTATCTGTCCAGCGGATGGCGTGTCCAGGCAGCCGACCAGATGAAGAAGCGTCGATTTACCTGAACCCGATGGCCCCATGATGATGGTGAACTCGCTGGAGGCGATCTCCAGATCGAGTCCGCGAAGAGCGTGTACTTGATTCGCACCTCGTTGGTACGTCTTCTCTACACCTAGGAGCGAAATCACGAGGCACCTTCTTGGTCAGATTCGTGGGCGTATTCCACGAGCTCAACGCATCCAGAGAAGACGATGGTTGCGGTGGGAGTTACTTCGGAGTCCATCCTGGCTGCCTCCAGATACTCAAGCTCTACGCGAAGTGGGAACGGAAGAAACTGGCGGATGTAGAGATCGTCGGCCAAGACGACGCGTACGATTGCTTCTGGGCTGTCGGCGTGTGAGAACACTGCCTCAACGCCTGCTAGTCCAGCAACGGTCACACGTTGCGAGGTCTTCAGCGACCATCCATCAGACAACAGGTAGGTCTTGTCCGGCTCAAGGATCTGCCCTGACAACGCACCCAACGGCGAGAGATCGAAAGGAGAATCGCCGTCTTCGCTCATGGTGAGACCGAGGGACTGGGCTGCCTCGCCGAAGAAGCTGAGACGAATGCTGTTTTGCTGAACGACGTCTTCAGTCGTTGTGACAACGCGATACACACCATCACCCTGAGGAATGATCTCCGTTGTGGCGATCTCGACGCGCCCTGATGCGGTCTCAGTCTGGTAGACAAATCGCGTATGCCCACCGGCGTAGCCGCTTCCGGCCATGCCCGACACCACGCCAAGCATCAAGGCCAAGAAGGCCCCCAGTATCGACACCATGCTCTTTCGATGAATCATGTTTCTGCACCTCCGTGCGATTGATTTGCTGCTGTATACGTGAGTTCGGGAAGTTTCAGAGGCTCCACGTTTGAGAGCCTGTAGATCTGACGAAGAGAGATTCTTGTCCTGAGTTCTTGTGAAGAGGGGAACGCCCCATTGCGAGAAGCCAGAAAGTTCACTGCTGGCGTGGTCGCTCCTGATGGGCTTCGGATGTACGCAGATCCTGTCTAACTTGTTCTTCTGACAGCTTCCGGGCACGGATGAGTCCTCGTGTATCGGACGCGTACCAGATGATGCACAACAAGACAAAGAGCCATTGTGACAATGGCATGCCAAGGAAGGCAATGCCATCGCCCTGAGCGTACAACCCAAGGCCCCAAACGAGAATTCCCGTCGTAATCAGGTAGCTGATCACGGCTCCGCCAACTCGACTGATCTTTCCGACGATCCATTGGATGACCAAGGCTACGACGATCTCTGGGTTAATCATGTTTCTGAACCTCCGTGCGATTGATTGGCTGACCTACTCTCCTTGTGGTCGAAATGCTGTGTCCCCTAGCAAAGGAGCTGGAATAAGGCTGAAACACGCAGCTGTGTGTTTCAGGACGGTTCCGAGTTGTGCCTCCACGAAGTCACGGGATGAAAAGAAAAGAGGGCGAGGAGGGATGATCCCTCCCCGCCCAGACGGAGGTTCGCAGACGTAGGTATCTGCGGGTCTATGTTGTTCCGCGGCCAACGGATTGGGGAAAGGAGGAGAACCCTGATCCGCAGGCCTGTTGCATTCGTGAGCCTTCGGTTGATTGTTCGGCTAGTTGCAGATTTGACGGCGGAATGAGAAGGTGTAGTCACCTCGCCCTACCCAAGATATGACCTCAACGTAGTGCCGGGTATTCCGAGATGCAGTGAAGTAGACAGATTCATCGACGCCCGTACCTTCAATGCCCATGGCGACGTATTGCTTCTCCCAGCTGTTGCCGTCCCAAACCTTGTAGTAGACCCAGATATCGAAGTCGTCGCCGTAGCCAACAGACAGGCGGAAGTTGTACCTGACACCTTTGGTTAACTCAACGGAATACAGGTCTTCATCGCCGCTGCCGCTCAAATATCCATCCACAGAATCAAGTGTGACGTAGTAACAGCTCGCCATAGCCGTTGCCGCGCTACCCACCACGACTGCCAACAGAACCACTGCCACCAACGCTGCCATTTTTCGATTGATCATTTGAAGCACCTCCGTGCATTTGATTTGTTGCTACGATCTATTTGTGGGGGAGCTGGCGACATTCCTAGCGATGCCGCCGCAAAACTCCTTGAATAGGTGATTGCAGAGATCGACTTGCGATAGAGGCGCTGCTTTGCGATACAAGACATGCGAGGTGCAGGCTGCTAAAACAATGAATCTTGTCAGGTTTCGGAGTATCGCCGCCGCCTGCGTTCTCTCTCTGAACCCGATAAACTCGTCTGGGAATCATGTCCATACGATCACTTGAAGAGATTGTTGATCTCCACGGGCACTTCTGGCCTGGCCTGGCAATCGGCTATCGTATGGCGCTTGCCGGGCTTGCCGCGTTGTCAGAAGGCAAGGCGGATGATGAAGAGATCGTTGCCATCGTCGAGAACGACGCCTGTGGCGTCGATGCATTACAGGTGCTAACTGGATGTACATTCGGCAAGGGCAATGTGATCTTTCGCGACTACGGCAAGTTGGCCTATACGCTGATTTCGCGCGGAACGGGACAGGGCGTTCGCGTTGTCGCCCGCGATGATGCCGTGCCCACAGATATTGGTGATGACCGAGAGGAACGGATTACGCGGATTCTGAAGGCTGCGGAGGCAGACATCGTGAGTGTCCATGCCGTGGATATTGAGCTACCTGCCAGGGCGAGCATCCATGGCTCTGTCTGTTGCGATGTGTGCGGTGAGCACGTGATGTCCACAAGGACTCGCGTGGTTGGGGATCAGATTCTTTGCATCCCGTGTAGCGAGAAACGAACAAGCTGACAAGGAACGGAGGAGTCATGGCGAAGGTGCGAATTACGGTGGTGAAGCTCCCGATCCACGAAGACCTTGTGGATACCTACATCAAGAAAGAGCGCTATCCTAATGGGTTCGGCCCTTGTCCTCTCTGGTCGCTGGGGCAGGCGTTTGAACTTGTGGACTGGCCGAACAAGCCGACCGATTTTCCGTGCGATTGGGCATGGGCTGATATTCAGCGCGATGTCGCCATGATCATGTTCGATGGGAATCCTCCATGGATGGCCAACAAGGGACAAGCGCTCACCTGCTGCACAGACGGCTTTCGCCCGGTGAGTTTCCTGATCGAGCGGATTGAAGACTGAAGGGAGTCAGCATGCAAGCCAGAATCACGGTGATCAAGAAGGCGTTTCACCAAGATATCATTGTGAAGTACTTCCCAGAGCGATTGGGGCAAGCCGGCGTTTGCTCTGTCTTCGAAGAAGATCAGACCTTTGTCGTCGATGGTCCATTTCCTTCCAAGCCAGACGGGTTCTGTGATTGGGCCTGGACTGATATTCACAAGGTCGTGGCGCTGACGATGATGGGTGCCAATCCGACGCCGGGAACGCAGTTCAGTTGTTGTAGCGATGGACTTCGCCCGGTGACGTTCCGCATCCAGAGGATCGAGGAGTAACCGATGGTCAAGGCAGAGATTCGAGTTCTTCAGGTGATTGTGTTCGAGGATCTAGTTAAGAAGACGTTGCCCCAAGACGTCTGGGAGCACGTGGTTCCGTGCGAGTTCTTCAAGACAGGGCAAAGCTTCACTGTTGATGCGACCTCTGAGATGCCAGAGGGATTCTGTTCATCTGCTTGGTTCGATCTTCGCGACAAGCTGGCGGCGTGTCTTCGGGATGAGGATCCGCTAACACCGCTTATCGTCTGCTGCCAGGATGGCCTGCGGCCAGTAACGTTTCGGATTGAGCGCTTGGAGGACTAGACATGCCAAAAGTGAGGATTACTGTTCTCAAGACAACGCTTCATCAGGATCTGGTGGATGAGGTCTTGAAGAATGAGGAACTCAAGGCCAGCTTTGGCCCCTGCCTCATCTTCAAAGAAGGAGAGACCTTCGTCTCTGAGGAGTGGCCGTCCAAACCGGAAGGATTCTGCGAGCGGGCATGGCCGAACATCCAGCATGAAGTGGCCATGGTCATGCATGGCGCGACGGTTCCATGGATTGAAGAACCCGGAGTGACCATCACATGCTGCAATGACGGACTCCGTCCGGTCATCTTCAAGGTCGAGCGAATCCCTGACGTACAGGTTCCGTAGCGGAATTCGCAGAGACGATTGCTCAATCCACGCTTCGCGATGCGGACAATGCCAACTCAGAAAGCCCTTGAGATGACCTTCTGCTTGGCTATACTGTCGCATGGCTTCGCTACGGTACGAAGCCAATCAGCAACCCTGCTGTGCCACCGGCGCACCAAAGGAGGAGCGGAATGAACATGATTGACCTGAGATCGCATGTGGGATTCTTGCTCCTGACGCCCATGTTCACGGCAACTACTTCACGCTAGCCGACGCAACGCGGCGCCTACAGATTCACCCAAGAACCTTCCCATTCAATGCCTGACGTCCATCCGAGCCGGTTTGGACTGGGCCGTTCATTCTCCGACAAGGAGTCATCATGACAGCATCACAAGAACACGATTGGATCCTTCGCCCCGCGACGCGCAGCGATCTTCAGAATGTCTGCGAACTCATCAACACGTGTTCGCTCGCCTTGCACGGCGTTCGCGTCGACGCACAGCGAAACGTTGACCTCACGTGGCGTCAGCCGGGATTCTCGCTCGAAACCGACACGCGCGTGGCTGTCCTGTTCGATGGGCGCATCGTCGGTTACAGCGAAGTAGAAGACACCGAAGCGCCACATGTTCGAGCAGGCAGTTGGATGCGCGTGCATCCGCAGTTCAATGGACTCGGGATCGAGGTAGCGTTGCTTGACTGGGTCGAGCGACGTGCCAATGAAACGATTGCTAAGGCGCCGAGTGAGGCAAGGGTCACCCTCACCCAAGGCATTCAAGACGAGGATCTCAGCATGAAGGCTTTGCTCGAACAGAGCGGATTCGTGAGCAAGCGCCACTTCTGGCGCATGGAGATCGACCTCTTGGGCGACCTTCCTGAGCCTGCTTGGGCGGACGGCATCTCTGTTCGCACATTCGTTCTAGAAGAAGACTTGGAAGCACTGGTCCATGCCCACCGCAATGCCTTCTGCGATCACTGGGGGCATGTAGATGTGCCGTTTGAGCAAGAGCTTAGGGAGTGGGGCTACTGGATTCGCAATGACCCCGAATTCGATCAGACACTGACCTTCTTGGCGATGGCCGATGCAACGATCGCAGGCTACTCGTCATGTGATCCCAGACACTCGGAAGATCCCGCGATGGGCTATGTCAGCGTGCTCGGCGTCACGCGTCCCTGGCGGCGGCGCGGCATCGCGTTGGCGCTTCTTCACCACACGTTCAGGGAATTCAAGAATCGGGGCCAGCAACGCGTGTGTCTTGGTGTCGATGCCGCCAGTCTTACAGGTGCCGTCGGCTTGTACGAAGCAGCCGGGATGAGATCAACACGGCAGACGACCATCATGGAGAAGGAGTTGCGCCCTGGAGTGGACCTGAGCCTTCAGGCGCTGGGCGGAGGAACGGAATCATGAAGCGTCTCTGTGACCTGACCCAAATCGGACGAGGGCGGCGGCTTCGCCCGGTCGCGAAACAGCTGCTTACGCAGTATGGGATTGTTCCGTCCAAGCTGTCGCAGATCACAGCGGCCAGCAACACGATCTTCCGCGTGACGACGGAATC
Organism: Candidatus Atribacteria bacterium; assembly: GCA_004525685.1. GTDB lineage: Bacteria > Bipolaricaulota > Bipolaricaulia > UBA7950 > UBA9294 > SPBW01. The sequence goes on along the minus strand of SPBW01000025.1, from coordinate 8,577 downwards.
GTTGGATGCCTACGCGCTGCGTATGACGGCGCCCAAGAGCTGCCACGATGCGGCCGAGGTGAGGTCGGAAGTCGCGTGGCTTCATGCGATCGCCGAAGACAGCGACATCGGCATTCCTGCGCCCGTCGTCCGGATTGACGGCGACTACGTAGGCGAAATGCCGATTCCCGGAGAGACAGATCCGATGGTCTGCGCGTTGTACCGCTGGGTCCCCGGCGTCATGCTGGCGCACAGATTGACCGAGGACAACGTGAGACGGCTAGGAACCCTAATGGCGCGATTGCATGACCATGCGGCCGGATTCGAGACTCCAAACGAGTTCCGAGTTCGCACCTACGACTGCGTGTTCCCCTATGCAGACGAATCGTTCCCCAACACCGAACCGGTCGTGTTGTTCGACGACAGCCCGGATGCTCCGCTGACTCTCGAACAGCGAACGGTCTATCATGAAGCGTATCAGCGAGTTGTTGAGGAAGTGGAACGCCTGATACGCAGTCGGCTTCCTCTGTATGTGATCCATAATGATCTGCATATGTGGAATGTGAAGGTCGCTGGCGACCGGCTCTATGCACTGGATTTCGAGGACATGATGTGGGGGTATCCGATTCAAGACATCGCGACGACGATGTACTACTTCCGTTGGCGAGAGGACTTCACGTCCATGCTGGCTGCCTTTCGCTCTGGATACGAGTCCGTGCAGGCATGGCCCGAGAGTCATAGCGGCCAGCTTGACACCTTTATCATGGGCCGCGTGCTGCTTCTGGCCAACTATGTTGCCGTATCGGAAGATTCAGAAGATCGTGCGTTCGCACCTGAGTACATCGAACGAGTCACGCATCGTCTTTGCTCCTTCCTGCGAGATTCTCAGGCCAAGTAGGCGATGGCTACAGGCTAGGCAATGCGCTACGATCATCCGTGATGATGAGCGACAAAATGAAGCGCAGAATTCCGAAGATCGGTCTGGCGCTAGGTTCAGGCGGCGCACGTGGATCTGCACACACGGGCGTGCTCAAGGTGCTTCAGGCCGAGGGCATTCCCATCTCGGTTGTGGCTGGATCGAGTATTGGATCGCTCATGGGTGCGACCCTGGCTGTCGGCATTCCTCTCGAAGATGTCGAGAAGGAGTGGCTGGATGCAGGCGCAACGCGTGTCTTTCGCAGTTTCCTTCCGACGTTCCCTCGGGCCGGACTCAGCTCGGGCAACGAGCTGAAGAAGTATTTGGCGCAGCTTCTTGGCAAGGTTCGAATCGAGGATCTGGATATGCCCTACGCAGCCGTGGCTTGTGATCTGGATACGGGCGAAGCCGTCCACTTAAGAGAAGGGCTGCTGGTGGATGCCGTGCGCGCATCGACGGCCATCCCTGGTATCTTTCATCCACTTCGATGGGGCGACAGGCTTCTGGTCGATGGGGGATTGGTTGATCCCGTTCCCATTCAGGTCTGTCGCGACCTGGGTGCCGATTTCGTCATCGCCGTCGACATTACGCCAAGACCGGTTCCAACGACGACGAAGGGGAGGCATGTCTGGAATCGGATCGGCGACCATCTCAAGGACGAATCGGCGCAGCCATCCTGGGTACCCGGCAGCCTCACCGAGTTGCTGGAATCGGCGTTTCACGAACGACCCGAGTTGGATCGGCCCTTGCCTGGGCTGTATAGCATCCTCAATCAATCCGTCTCGATACTTCTGCAGGAAGTGTTGCGGCAGAAGCTCATTCTGTCCCCTCCCGATATCCTGATTCGCCCCGACGTGTCCTTCTCGATGATGAGCTATCAGCATGCTGAAGAAGGTATCGCCGAGGGCATCCGAGCTGCGGAATCTGTCTTGCCTGAATTGCGCAAGAAACTGGCAGAAAGTTCCTCTAGCTAGCAGACGTTCGGCTTGTTGTGGGATGAGGATTTGAGGCATGATCAGCCCGAGGTGACATGATGCTGCGAAAGAAGCGCGCTGTCCGTGGATTGCTTGGTGTTGGTCTTCTCCTCGTCATTTCGTGGGGAGTCTTTGCCGCAGAGGTGCTTCCCGATGTCATCGTCTTCTATCGCGAGGGCTGCGACGATTGCCGCCAAATGGACGATCTGCTGGAAGAGTTGCATGAGCTGTATCCTGGCGTGCTCGTCGCTCACATTGAAGAACAGGAGCCCGGTGCAGCGGACCTCATGTGGTCCTTGTCCACCAAGTACGGCATCTTCCCCTCGAAGTTTCCCGTCATTTTCGTGGGGAATCAGGGCCTTGTGGGAAGTGGACGAGACAAGGAGCTGCTGCTTCGATCGACGATTCGCGATTGTGTGTTCAACGGCTGCGATTCCCCAATGGCTGTCCTCAATCAGAAACCTCTGTCTATCGTGACCCTTGCCGCGATTCTCGTCGGTGTCTTGCTCCTGGCCATCTGGTTTCTCTGATGTCGCGCGGGCGCGGCATGTCCCGTGGCGGTCTGTGCCTCTTGACCTCACTGGCGTGGTGCCTGGTTGGATGCACGTACCTGTTGGGTGACATCGACACCCCGCCATCGCCGAGTGATGCCATGCGAGAACTTGTCTCCGACATTGCGGCATACGCACGATCAGTCGACAACCAGTTCATCGTCATCGCCCAGAACGGCGACGAACTGCTGACAACGGGAGATACGGCATCTGCGCCGCTGGCAAACGATTACGTGTCCGCCATCGACGGGCTGGGACGAGAAGACTTGTTCTATGGCTACGACGAGGACAACGAAGTCACGCCTGTCGAGTCGACAGAGTGGATGCTGTCCTACCTCGACCGAGCCGAAGACGTTGGGATCGAGGTCTTAGTCATCGACTATTGTTGGGGTCACACACGAATGGATGACTCGATGGCTCGCAATGCCATGCACGGCTTCGTTTCGTTTGCAGCACTCGATCGGATGCTCGATGTCATCCCTGAGTATCCGGCACACCCGGCCAACGAGTCTGCTGACGATATCCACTCATTGTCTCATGTAGGCAACTTCCTCTATCTCATCAATCCGTGGCGATTTAGGAGCAAGCAAGCCTTTGTCGATGCGTTGGCTCAGACGACCTACGATGCCTTGATCCTCGATCTCGAATTCAAGGGGGACATCCTGATGGCAGAGGAAGTGGACGTGCTGAAGCGCAAGGCCAATGGCGGATCGCGCCTCGTTCTCTGCTACCTATCGATCGGCGAGGCCGAGGATTATCGTAGCTACTGGGATCTTGCTTGGTTCGTCAATCCTCCCAGCTGGCTTCAAGAGGAGAATCCCGATTGGGAGGGCAACTTCCCTGTCGCGTTCTGGCATCCTGCGTGGCGAGAGATCGTATTCGCCATGCTCGATCAGGTACTGGCCGCAGGATTTAATGGCGTCTATCTCGATCGCGTCGATGTCTATGAGGAGTTCGAGGACTAGCGACGTGTTCTCCCACAGGTTATCTGCTCGCTTCTCATGCGACAAACCTCGTAATGTCTCACAGCGCAGATTGTGGGACAAGGTTGTTGGCAAACTAGGAATGCCCTGGAACCTGAAATGCGCATCGGATAGTCTGGGCGATCCTCGTAAGTACATTTCGGAAGACCTAAGTAAGGAGCCGTCATGATTGCCGCAACCTTCGATCGCGTCACTGTCGCCTATGCGCAAGGCGCGGTGTTCAGTGATCTCTCTTGGGAGGTTCATGACGATCGAATCGTCGGTTTGGTGGGCCCCAACGGGTGCGGTAAGAGCACCATGCTCAAGGCGCTGCTCGGCGAGGTTCGGCCATCGGCAGGCACGATTTCATCGCGTTCCGATCTCACCATCGGCTATCTGCCCCAAGCCGTGGAGTTTCCCGACGAGGCAACGGTCTATGACACGGTCCGCGGTGGAGCGAAGCACCTGCTGAGCGTGGAACAGGGTCTGGCTGCAGTCGAGGCCCGCTTGGTGACTCCGGCTGTGTATGAGGATGAAGACGCATTGGCTGCGGTACTACATGAACAAGAGCTGCTGTTAAAGGACTACGATCGGTTGGGCGGCCCGGGGATGGAAGCGCGTATTCGATCCATTCTGTACAGCCTGGGATTTGGCAAGCAGGACTTCGGTCGGCCCGTCAATGTTCTGTCTGGTGGACAGAAGAAGATGGTCGGGTTAGCTGCGCAAGTGGTGAATAAGCCGGAACTGCTGTTGCTCGATGAGCCTGACAACCACCTCGATTTCTCAGGCAAGATGTACTTGGAGAGCTTCTTGCGAGAGTACAACGGGGGCGTTGTACTCGTTTCGCATGATCGCTATCTGCTTGATCTGGTGGTTGATGAGATCCACGAACTGGAGGGCGGCGTTCTCACCCGCTTCCCCGGCAACTACTCCGAATATGCCGTAGAGAAGGACCATCAGCGCGCGCTGCATGAGAAGCATTTCGCCGATCAGCAGAAAGAGGTCAACCGCTTGGAGCAATCGGCCAAGCGCCTGATGATGTGGGGCGCTGTGTTTGACAACGTCAAGTTCATCCGTCGTGGGCAAGCCATGCTGAAACGAATCGAGCGCATGGACAAGATCGATCGTCCCCACAAGCAGCGAGAAATGAAACTGTCGCTTGGTGGCTGGCGAGGGAGCACCAAGGTGCTAGAAGCGCTTGGCCTATCTAAGGATTATCCGCTCGGAGATGGAAGCACGGAGACCAAGGCTGTTCTCGATCAGCTCGATCTACTTGTTCGTCATGGGGAGAGGGTTGGATTGGTGGGAGCAAACGGATCCGGAAAATCCGTGCTCTTCCGGCTGATTCGCGATCAAGAGGAGCCGACATCTGGCGAGGTGATTCTCGGTCCCAGTGTGGTGACCGGGTACTACGCCCAAGAGCATGAGACCGTGAATCCAGATCGATCATTGATCGACAACCTGCGTCATGCTGCCGGCGTATCCGATACGCGAGCCATACAAGTACTGCTGCGATTCGCCTTCACCCACGACCAGGCGCGCCGTCCCGCATCGGACCTGTCCGGCGGAGAGCGAAGCCGCCTCCAGCTTGCGTTGATCATGCTATCAGGCGCCAACTTCCTCATGCTTGATGAGCCGACCAACAATCTTGATATTCGATCTGCCGAAATCCTGGAGGACGCACTCGAAGAGCTTGAAGGCACCGTCTTGGTCATCTCTCATGATCGCTACTTCCTCGATCGCGCCGTGGATCGAATCGTGGAACTGAAAGACGGGAAGCTTGTCGAGTACAGTGGCGGGTACTCAGAGTACGCCGAGAAAACGGGGTTGCATCCAGGACGTCTTGAGGAACGGAGCGCATGAAGATTGCACTGGTTTCAGATACGCACATTCCGGCAAGCCTAGCGCGATTGCCCGACGAGCTGCTGCAACAGATCGAGGGCGTCGATGCCATTCTGCATGCAGGCGATATCACATCAAGCCATGTATTGGATGTGCTGGCAAAGATCGCGCCAGTCACAGCTGTGACCGGGAACATGGATCCACCTGAGTTGGCGAGCAAGCTATCCGACCGGGAACTCATCGGGCTTGAAGGGCGAACCATCGGCCTCAAGCACGGGCACCAATCGCACGGCGTGCAATCTCACTACATCTCGAGTTCGTATGATTCGCCCGAGATGGAGATCTTCTTCCAGCTGATGTCCGCCCAGCTCCCTGGCGCCGACATCATCGTGTTCGGGCACTTCCATCGCCCCGTGGTCAAGCAGTGGAACGGTATCCTATTCATCAATCCGGGTGCTGTTGCGCCAGCGCACGGTGACTGTTCGTTTGCCATCCTCAATCTGAATGAGACCGTCAGTGTGGAAATCATTCCGCTGGCGATTTCCTAGATTCATACAACCACACGAACCAGAGCCGTACTCTACCATGAAGGACATGAAGCGATTGAAGAAGGGAAAAACCTCAACCCCGTTCTCCCGCAGGGACGCAAGGATGCAGAGGTTCAGAACAGCAGGAACCGAGACCTAATCTCACCATGAAGAGCTTGGAGAACGGCCAAATCTCAGACCTGAATGAAGAGAGACATCCCTTCAATACCTTCATGGTTGGTCGCTCCTCGCTCCGCTCCAAGAAGGCTGACGAGTGAGTTCATGTGAATCCTTCGTTGCACGGCTCCTTGACTTGATGGTGATTCTGTGTTATTAAGTACTTGCTTAATTACGAGGAGTTGGCCATGGCTCACGAAGCATCCGAGATCTTCAAAGCGCTCAGTGTTCCTAGCCGGATTCACATCTTGAGTCTGCTAAAAGCTCATGGTCCGATGCCGGTGAAGGATATAGCTGAGGCTGTAGGGATGACGTCGCCGGCGATTTCCCAGCATTTGAAGATCCTGAAGAGCGCGGGATTGGTGGACGCTCAGCGCCAAGGCTACTGGGTTCCCTATGCCGTGAATGTGGAGGCACTGCATAACTGCTGCGGGCATCTGATTCAAGTCTGCGCCTGTCCAAGCTGTCATGATTCAGACGACGTGCAGCATGAAGAGACACAGACAGAACAGCTTCTCCATAAACGAGAGATGTTGTTGGCGGAACTGCAGCGAATCGAGAATGAGTTGGAGACCTTGAGGTAGTTTTTTTGAGCATCTAATTAAGATAATGCGCAACTACATAATCGAGTGGCTCTCGGCCGGAGCCGCACTCAAGAGGAGGTGAACTATGGAATCCGTACACGCCACGCAGGGATGTTGTGGTGGTGAAGCAAGCGCGCACAGAATCGTAGCAAGCAGTTGCTGCGATGGGCACGAAGGTGCGCAAGCGATCGCAGCACATCAGTGCTGTGGCTTCTCGCGCCACTACATTACCAAAGCAGAACGCAAGGAGGCACTGGAGCAATACAGAGATCAGCTCCAGAAAGAACTCACCGGTGTGGAAGAGCACTTGCAGGACATGAAGTAGGGAACTGCATTCGATACGTGAGGAGAGGGAAGGGAGCGACGGCTCCCTTCTCGTCCCCATACAGGAGTCTTCGCGCCGCGGAAACTCCAAGGGACTCAACGCGCCGCATTGAGTTCCCGACGGCCTCCCTTCGGTTCTACACCGCCAAGTTCAAGGAGCTCAGAGTTCTCGTACAACGAGAACTTCAAGGAACTCAGCGCAGAGCGTTGAGTTCCCAGACGACCTCCCTTCGCTCTTCTCACTTGCAGCACCCCATCCAGTGGGGCAGCCGAGATTCGCCATACCATAGATCTGCGTCGGCACAACATGTCCTGCTACCTCCTAGCAGTTGCCAGTCTCAGCTTCTCCTCCCCAGCATCCCTTGTCTGTGTGAGCGCGAGTAGGATCGGTGATTCCGCTGGCGACTCCTCCCGGACACAACATGAAGGCTGAGCCAGTTGCCTCCGAGTGCTACAACCTCCTCCTACCTTCTCGCTTGTTACGAGTTGACTGACGGAGTCAATGTGCAGATACTGCATCCATGGATGATGGATGTGAGGAGAAGTCGCCTCATGTCCAGAACATAAGAATGAGACGTAGACATTGGGTGCATACTTCACGGAGGGTTGCAGTTGGGGCTTGCCTGGTGGTGGCGATCCTCACTCCAACGCTTCGTGTTGCTGGACAACTTGTGGGGCATGTCATTGTTCCTCTTCGCAATACGCAGAGTCTTGCTGAAGACGCTGCAACGGGTCTCGGCTCGACACTGGCAAGCGAGCTTACGGCGCTATTCATCGATTACATTCCAGAAGAGAGCGAGATCCGCATTCTTGAGCAAGATGTCATCACATTGGCGTTTGACGAGGCGGGCTTGGAGCAAATGGGTCTTATCACACGCTCCCAAGCTGCACAGATCGGCGATATTCTGGGTGCGGACTACGTGTGGTATGGGAGCTACTCAGTTGTTGGAGGACACATCAGTGTGCAGATCGCGCTGTGGTCCCTCCATACAGGCGCGGCCGTATCCGGAATGGCCGTCCGCATCGACAAATATCCCTACGTGGAAGATCTGACCTACATTCATTCGATCGCCTGCGCCTTGTTCCAAGAAATGTACAAGGTGAGTATCGGATCGGAGTACCTGGTCGGCTGCCCATCCATCGAGCGTGAGGGATTCAAGCTTCCTGTTGTGGTTGTCGAGGTTCCTCAGCCAATTGGCGACTTGCTCATATCACCGCGTGTTCTTTATTCGAGTGTCAAGCTAGCCGCAGTTAATAACGTCATCGAGCGGGCCCGACAAACCCAAGGCTTGTATATGCAGGATATTAGATGGGCTCCAATCTTTGGGCTTCGCGCCGGATACTCCTTCGCCAGCGGCCTGGAGGGCGTCGCCTCGTTCGAGTACCTGATGGCAGAAGCTGAGACTGGCGTCTCTGACGGCACATCGGTCGTCGCAAGCTCCACGGCTGTCATGGGAGGGCTGGCTTATCACCTCAAGGTTGGAGGCGCTCGCATCATGCTAGAGGCACGCGGAGGATGGCAAACAGCGCTGCTTAGCGTAGAAGACCCAGGCAATGCCCTAGACTGCCCTGATCGAGTGGCAGGTAATGGACTTGGGTTTGAGTTTCTAGGCTCGATTCGAGTCCCACTGATCCCCGGTATAACGTTGCATGGGCAGATTGGGTATCGAGGAGCCGACCTATCCACAGGCACAATGCGACTGCCTCAGATTGATTTGAGCGGGATCTCTTTCGGTATCGG
>SPBW01000051.1 GCA_004525685.1 Candidatus Atribacteria bacterium | reverse complement strand
CCTGGGATGCCGAATCGCCTATTGCGGCCCCGACCGTTCAGACTTCATCGGCCCAGATACCATGGTGATTGAGGCCGAAGGCCGTTATCTGGTTCCCGGATTGCTTGATTCTCATGTTCACATCGAATCCTCGATGCTTTGTGTTCGCGAATTCGCTGCCGCCGTTCTTCCGCACGGAACGACGGGAGCGTTTATCGATCCACATGAGATCGCCAACGTCCTGGGACTCGATGGTGTTCGCCTGATGGCGGAGGAAGCCAAGTCGACGCCGATGCAAATCTATGTTCAAGTCCCATCTTGCGTTCCCGCTGCTCCGGGATTGGAAACATCTGGAGCAACAATGGGTCCGAGGCAAGTCGCTGAAGCATTGACGTGGGATCACGTCATTGGATTGGGCGAAGTGATGAATTACCCGGGAGTCGCAGCGGGCGACCCAATGCTTCATGCCGAGATTGCCGAGGCATTGAAAGCTGGGAAGACGGTTGGCGGGCACTACGCATCAGCAGATCTTGGGCTTCCCTTTCATGCCTATGCCGCAGCCGGCCCATCCGATTGCCATGAGGGGCATCGCCCTGAAGACGTCGTAGCGCGTGTCCGGCAGGGTATGGTTGCGATGCTTCGTCAAGGGTCTTCGGAGCAGAATGTTGTGGCTCAAGCCAAAGCAATAACTGAAGGCAAGATTGACCCTCGTCGAACGGTGCTATGCACAGATGACCGCCATCCGATGACGCTTCTTCAGTCAGGACATATCGACAGTGTGGTCCGATTGGCCATTGCGCAGGGCATTGCGCCCATGACAGCGATTCAAATGGCCACACTCAATACAGCCGAGCATTTTGGTGTTGCCGGTGATGTGGGAGGCATTGGCCCTGGCCGATTCGCCGATATCCTCATCGTGTCGGATCTGGAGTCACTCAAGATTGATTGTGTTGTGGCTGCCGGTGACGTGGTTGCCGAGCGTGGTGTATTGACCGTCTCCACGCCGCCATTTGACTACCCCGAATCTGCGAAGAACAGCGTCAAGATTTCCAGAAGGATCACCGCAGACGACTTTCGCATTGACGCTCCCACATCGACGGACAGCGTACGATGCCGTGTGATTGAGATTGTCGCGAATCAAGTACTGACGAGATGTGGTTACGACGATATTCCCATTGTCGATGAAATGCTCGCACCAGAGAAGAAATCTGGAGTATCGTCACTGGCTGTCATCGACCGCCACTCAGGCAGTGGACGTATCGCCGTCGGCCTGGTGAAGGGGTATGGACTGACTCAGCCCTACGGCCTAGCATCAACAGTGGCCCATGACAGCCACAATCTGCTGGTCATGGGATCGGATCGCGACCTGATGGCGATCGCCGCCAATCGCGTCGTGGCACTGGGCGGGGGCACTTGTCTGGTCGGAAGCGAGGGCGTTCTTGCCGAGATCCCGCTTCCCATTGCCGGATTGATGTCAGAAGAGCCGATCGACATTGTTGCGGCGCAGGCAGATCGGATGCGCGAGAAGCTGAAAGGACTGGGGTGTTCTGTCGATGATGCGCTGATGTCGTTCCACTTTCTCGCTCTTCCAGTGATTCCAGAGCTTCGGCTGACGGATCTTGGCTTGGTGGATGTGAACGCGTTTATGATTGTTCCCGTGTTCGAAGCGGCGGATAATCGTGAGAATTGAAGAGAGGTGACCGTGACAAGCGTACAGACGTATCAACGGCCGTCAAGCATTGAAGAGGCTTGGAGCCTGCTGAATGACGGTGGCAAGAGCGCCAAACTGGTGGGGGGCGGTGTCGACGTTGCCCTGTTTGCTCCTCCCGAAATTCTCACGCTCATCGATCTTGCCCTACTCCCTACTCGGTCGATTGAACTGCGAAGTGATGGGCTTGCGATCGGAGCCGGCGTCACGTTGACTGACTTGCTGGAGTCCCCCCTTGCGGCGGCCTACCTGGATGGCGTCGTCGTGACGATGCTGCGGCAGGTTGCTGCACCGCTATTGCGAAACGCTGCCACAGTGGGCGGAGCACTGGCGAGCACACATCCGTGGTCCGATGTGATTACCCTTTTCCTGGCGCTCGATGCCCAGGTGACCCAGTACTCGGGTCAGCTCCAAACGAGCTCCTTGGAGAACTTGATGGAGCAGCGCGGTACGATTGACCGAACGATTATCACGGAAGTGCTCCTACCTATCCCGGCAGATGACGTCTACGCGAGCTTTGAGAAATTCGTTCGCACGGGGTTTGATATCGGAATGCTGAATTGCGCGTGCCGTCTGACGATGAATGGCGACCGGTGCGAGAGTGGCCGCATCGTCTTCGGGGGAACACCTGATATTGGACACCGGCTCGAAGCGATTGAGCGCGCGCTGGCTGGTGCAAGACTTGACGATGCGACCATCGACTCTGCTGCGCAGCTTGCCAGGCAGGCCCTTGCGCTACGGGATGACGTACGTGCCAGCGCCGAGTATCGAAGGGTTCTTGCCGTGGCTGGCATTCGTCGTTGTCTCATGAGAATCGCGCAGAGGGTGGGTGAGTAGATTGACCATAACACTAACCATCAACGGTCGGGAGAAGACCTTCAGAATCGATCCAGGCGAGAAACTGCTCGGTGTGCTACGGCGCGAAGGGTATATGGGAGTGAAGAAGGGGTGCGGTTCTGGAGATTGTGGAGCCTGCGCCATCCTGTTCAATGGGCGTGCTGTCAATTCCTGCCTTGTCTTCGCTGCCAAGGCTGACGGAGGCACCCTCATCACCATTGAAGGATTGGCCCGCGGCGAGATCCTTCATCCCGTGCAGATCGCATTCCTTGAAGAAGGCGCCATTCAATGTGGGTACTGCACTCCGGGCATGGTGATCGCGACTGTCGATCTGCTGACGAAAAACCCGGACCCCACGGAAGGCGAGATTCGGGAGGCATTGGCCGGGAATCTGTGTCGTTGCACTGGCTATGTGAAACAGGTTCGCGCAGTGCAGCGCGCAGCAGAACTAATGAAGGGTGGTGAGACCCATGTCTGATCGAGCCAAGAACTTCGCTACTGTTGGCAAGAGCCTGCGTAAGGTGGACGGTGTCGCGCTGGTGACGGGCAAGCCCGAGTTTGTCGCCGATCTTCAATTGCCCGATACCCTGATTGTCAAGGTTCTCGGCAGTCCGTTTGCACACGCGCGAATTGTGTCGATCGATGTCTCTGCCGCAGAGGCCATGCCCGGAGTGGCGTGTGTTCTGACTCACAAGAACACGCCGACCACGCGGCATACGACTGCAGGACAGGGCTTTCCTGAGCCTTCTCCCTATGACACGCGCATGTTCGAAAACAAGGTGCGCTTCGTCGGCGACCGGGTCGCTGCCGTGGCCGCGGATTCCGAAGAGATTGCTGAAGCAGCGTTGAAGGCGATTCGCGTAGAGTACGAAGAGCTTCCAGCCGTCCTCTCTATTGACGAAGCGCGACGAGATGGCGCGCCTGTTATCCATGACGAACCTGACTCGACAGGCATCTACGATGTAGTTCGTAACATCGTTGCCGATGTCGATATTGATGTCGGAGACGTGGTCCAGGGCTTTGACGAGTCCGATGAGATCGTGGAAGTAACGTGCGAGACCCAGTATGCCCAGCATACGCCCATCGAGACGCACGTGGTCCTCAGCTATCTGGACAGTGCCAATCGACTGGTACTGCGTACCAGCACGCAGGTGCCCTTCCATGTGCGGCGCATTGTCGCGCAGACATTGGGTATTCCCATGCAGCAGATTCGTGTGATCAAACCTCGCATTGGCGGCGGCTTCGGCACCAAGCAGGAGATTCTGCTCGAAGACGTTGCCGGGTTGATCAGCATGCGAACGGGTCGTCCGGCCCTGCTTTCGCTTACGCGCAAAGAAGAGTTCGCCTCGTCTCGGACACGTCATCCCATGCGCGTACGCGTGAAACTGGGTGCGATGAAGGATGGCCGCTTGCATGCCATTGAAATGGAAGCCACATCGAACACCGGGGCCTATGGCTCGCACGGGCTCACCGTACTTGCCAATACCGGCTCCAAAACGCTTCCGCTCTACAACAAGGCACCCAATGCCCATTTCTACGGACAGGCCGTCTATACCAATCTGCCTGTCGGCGGTGCGTATCGTGGCTACGGAGCCACGCAAGGCTATTTCCCGCTGGAGACGGCAATGGACGAGATGGCCGATCGTTTGGGGATGGACCCTATCGAGTTGCGGCGGATCAACCACATCCAGCTAGGCGAGACGTCCCCCATTTTTGAGAAGCTAGGCGAGGGGCGCGAGGGCGTATCTCAAACCGTCAAGAGCTGCGAGCTGCCTCGCTGCATCGAGATCGGCTCAGAGCGGATTGGCTGGAGCAAGAAGCGAGGCAAACGACTGACGATTGGACCTTGGGTGCATGGCATTGGCATGTCGATCATGATGCAGGGATCGGGAATTCCGGAGATCGACATGGCAGCCGCCACCATCAAGATGAACGAAGACGGCTCCTTCAACCTGCTGATCGGTGCGACTGATCTTGGCACAGGCTCTGACACAATCCTGGCGCAGATTGCTGCCGAGGTTCTTGGCGTGCCGCTTGACAAGATGTTGGTAGTATCCTCGGATACTGACCTGACACCATTTGATGTCGGTGCCTATGCTTCCTCCACAACCTATGTGTCGGGCATGGCCGTGCAGCGCGCTGCAGAGAAAGTACGCGATCAGATTGTTAGGGTTGCAGCACCGCTACTCGATGCGTCAGCTGATGAGCTGACATTGCGTGACAACGCCGTGTTCGCACCAGCGGGGACGAGTGTAAGTCTAGCTCGCGTCTGTCAACGGGCGATGTATGAGACGGACCAGTTCCAGATTGGCGCGACAGCTTCCTGTGTGCCCCACGAATCCCCGGCACCCTTTCTGGCCAACTTCGCTGAAGTGGCTGTGAATAGAGAGACCGGCAAGGTGAAGGTTGTTCACTACGTGGCTGCGGTCGACTGCGGGGTTGCCATCAACCCTCAATTGGCAGAAGGCCAGATGGAAGGAGCCATTGTCAACGGCATCGGATATGCGTTGACTGAGGAGATGATTCTCAGCTCCAAGGGCCGTGTCCGGAATCCTTCCTTGTTCGACTACAAGATACCGGGCATGCTTGATGTCCCTCCCATGGATATCATTCTGGTGGAGTCCTATGAGCCAACAGGTCCGATGGGAGCTAAGTCAGTCGGGGAGATCGGCATCAACGGTCCGATTCCAACGATCGCAAATGCGATTTATGACGCTGTTGGCATACGTCTGACAGAAACGCCGTTCACACCTGAACGGGTGCTACAAGCAATGAAGGAAGCCTCCTCGTAGGAGGATTCCCGCTCAGGTCATCGTGTGCAGGATCATGCCGATGGCTTGGGAGCTTCACAAAGGAGAAGGATGAAGGTTCTAGTTATTACGAGTAGTCCCAATGCGGATGGTCTGACTGCGGCATGTGGGGAGGCGGCGCGACAGGGCGTTGTCGATGGCAAGAGTCCCGCACGCGTGATCAACCTGAACGAGTTTAACATTCAACGGTGTGCCGTGTGCGAGAATGGCTGGGGAACGTGCCGAACGCAGCATGTTTGTAAGCTTAGCGATGATTTTGCGCAGCTTCAGGGCATGTTCGGTGCGGCAGAAGGATTCGCATTCATCACGCCTGTGTATTTCGGAGAACCAAGCGAAGCCTACAAGGCATTCTTCGACCGCCTTCGACGATGCGAAGCAACCAAGAAGGATGAGGCAAGAAGCATTCTTACAGGCAAACCCGTCGTCTGTGTTGCTGCTGCAGGCGGATCTGGCAACGGCGCCATCCATTGTCTCGCGGAAATGGAACGAATGGTTCATCGCCTTGGTGCGCAGGGGTTCGACTACATCCCGATTACAAAGCAGACGCGGGAATACCAGATCGAGACGATTCATGATAGCTTGGCGGCCATGTGCACACCCAAACCGCCTGAACAAACGATGCCCCTGTCGGCTCGAAAAGGATCTCGGCCAGGGCGGCCGAAGCGAAGGATTGGCAGACGCCGACCTAGCCCGTCCTAGGGGTTAGAGTAGCCGTTCGAGAGTTTGGCGCGACAATGAAGCAGGGTGCCCAACGTAGCGAATGATGCCGTCTCGGTCAATGATGAAGGTCTTGGGAATACCTGTGACTCCGTAGGTTCCAGAGACCCTGTATGCGTCTGCATACGACCCATAAAGGCCGATCATCGCATGGAAGTTGTTTGCGTCCAAGTAGTCTGCGGCATTGGCTTCGCTTCGATCCAAACTGACGCCGAGCAAGACCACATCGGAAGCCAGCGTGCGAGCAAGGTCTTCCAATCCAGGCATCGTCGACTTGCACGGGCCACACCAACTTGCCCAGAAGTCGAGGATGACAATCTTCCCTCGGAAATCGGACAGAGACACGTCTTCATGATCCAGTGAGGCGAGACGGAAGTCTGGTGCGCGCTGTCCGATGCGTATGCCAATGGAAATCTCTGCATCCTGTGTCACGGCTACCGGCGCAGTCTGTGATGGTTGCGTGATGGAATCAGGGGTCGCTACAGCCAACGTGCTAGGTGACAATTGCTCGACAACTCGGTAGATGAGGAAGCCCATTCCGAGGATGCCAATGGCGAGTAGACTATAACTCATCGCCTTCTGCAGGCGACTGGTTGAAGCATTCATTGGATACCCTCCCAGCACGGCCTTTCAAACCAACTTCCACAACGCTACGATACGATATGACCGTTGGTTTTTCATGAATGCTTTGTGAGGAGGTCAAGGAGCCGTGACCAACACGGTGAAGTGGGTTGCCGGCAGTATCGTCCTATTGATCGTGGCCATTCTTGTGATTGTGTTGTGGCCAGCACCGGATCCGCTCGCTGGAGTGGACTGCGTTGCCATCAGGGTGCAAGACGACGCAGCGACGTCTCACACGTTCGATTTCGAGACCGAATCAGGCCTTGTGCTTAGCGGACGGAATGTCCGCGTGGTGTCTGATGAAGCTTCTGCTGATCTTGTGCTGTCTCTGGATGAGTTCCGCGTCAATCTGGGCGATATACAGATCTCGCTGACTGAGGGCAGTCTTGCGGGCAAGGCAAGCGCTGTATGTATTGTGACCCATGTTCGCACGGGCAAGACACACGATGGATGTTACGATTCAAGTGGGAGACGGCGAAGTGCATGCTGAACTCATCGGGCGCAAGTTCTGACAATTCTGGAAGTAGAGGCTTGGCAGATCAAGACATCGTTCTAGAGACTGCGCGGATGATTCTGCGGCGACTGACTGAAGCCGATGCAGACAATCTCTTCTCTCTTGACTCTGATCCAGGCGTAATGCGCTACCTGACAGGCGGCGTGCCATCCACGCGCGCATTCATTGTTGAGCAGTCCTTGCCCATGATGCTTGGGCTCTATGAACAGTTCGACGGTTTTGGCTTCTGGGCCGCCATCGAGAAGCCATCGGGCGATTTCATGGGATGGTTCCACTTCAGGCCGGATCGCGATCATCCCGAAAACGCCGATTTGGGCTACCGCCTGAAGAAGCCGTACTGGGGCTGCGGGCTGGCCACAGAAGGATCGAGAGCCCTAATTGACAGAGGGTTTCGAGAACTGGGAGTGACGAAGGTTGTGGCTGAAGCGATGTCTCAGAACGTTCGCTCGCGTCGGGTTCTCGAGAAATGTGGGCTGGTTCTAGAGAAGACGTTCGCCTATCCAGGTGCGCCGTTTCCGGGGTGGAGGCCTGAGGATTGCCTGGAAGTGCGCTACGGGTTGACGAGGAAGCGATGGGAGATCGCTAGAGTCTCAGGCGATGTCGGGATAGTTCACACGCATCCACTCATACATAAGGATTCCGCCAGCGACTGATACGTTCAAGCTTTCAGCGCCGCCCCGCTGGGGAAGCCGCACCGTTGAATCGAGGATCCGCCGCAGATCTGGCTGGAGCCCCTCTCCTTCATTACCGAGGATGAGGCCGATGGACCCTCGCATGGCAGAGCTTTCCCAAACAGCGGTATCAGCGGCCACATCAGCCCCAAGCCACTGAAGGTTCTCACCCTTTCCCCAACGATCAAGCGCATCGATTTGGGTTATGCGAACAATGGGGATCGCGAAGATGGAACCCATCGTCGCGCGGATAGCCTGAGGCGCAAACGTGTCGACAGCGGGCTCGATGAGGATGACGGCATCTGCCCCGACTGCATCTGCTGTCCGGATCAACGTGCCTGCATTGCCGGGATACTGGAGACGATCAAGCACGACGACAAGTCTGGGTTGCCTCGCCCCACCGTGATCGAGATCGTCCAATGCATGCAACAGAGAATCAATCGCGAATGTTGCCACCAAGCCCTGAGACAGTTCTCGATCTGAAAGCGTCTCCAGCACGCGTTGTGATACACGGACTCCCGCCGCGCCTGCAGCAATCAGCCGCGCTAGGATGCGTGGTGCCATGTCCGAGACGAATAGCTCTTCGCAATAGAAGACGTCGATCGGGCGAATGAACCGCGCCATGTGAGAGGAAGCCATGCCTTCCAAAGCCATGCCAAGAACTTGCAGTCCGCCAGCAGCGAATCGATTCTGCTGAATGCGATGTTTCTTCTGCGAGAGCTTTCGTGCTTCAACGATACGGGGATTGCCCGTGGATGTGATGATCTCTTTCATGTGTCCCCGTCCTTGGCGTGCCTTGTGCTCCCTATTCAATCGTGTCGACGCCGTCACTTCAAGCTTGAAGGTCTCCGGTGTGAGGCAGACAATAACACCATGAACCGCCAAACGCAGAACCAAGGGTATCTGTTTCGGGACGCTCAGGCAGAAGATACGGTTGCGTGCAAGCGCCTTTTGTCCGAAGCAGAACTGCCAACTGAGGATCTATCTGATACGGTGTTGGAGCACTTCGTTGTTTGCCTAGCACATGATGAAGTGGTCGGTGTTGTCGGGCTAGAGCCAGCTGGCGCCATCGCACTTCTACGTTCGCTCGCTGTGGCGAAGGCACATCGGTCCCAAGGCATCGCCGCAACGCTCTTGAGCGAGGCGTTGACGCGGGCGCGTGCATGTGGCGTCGCAACACTATTCACGCTGACAACGACAGCGAAGCAGTTCTTTGAGAAACACGGATTTGCCGTCATCGGCAGAGCGCGCGTCCCTCAAGTGATTCGCGCCAGCACGCAGTTCCGCACGCTATGCCCTGATACAGCCGTTTGCCTTGTGAGAGCGACAACAGATGTGGATTGGGTCGCAGACAAAAAGAGCGAAGCGATGACACTGAGTGTGGCTCGTAGCGTAGCGCTGTTTGACTCGGAGTTCTACTGTGCGGAGAGTGTGCTTCAGGCCGTTGCAGAAGCAATGGATGTGACGTGCAAGCTGATTCCGCAGATTGCGACGGGCCTGTGCAGCGGCGTAGCTCGCTCATGCGGACCCTGTGGCGCCGTACTCGGAGGCGTTCTTGGCATTGGGCTCGTGCTTGGGCGCACCTCGGCGCAACAGACTATCGAACCTGCGTACGAAGCCGTGCGCATGCTTCTAGATCGTTTTGAAGCGGAGTTTGGCTCATCGGACTGCCGCGACTTGCTCGGCTGCGATCTGGGCACAGAACAAGGCCAGATCGCCTTCGAGAGTCAGGCGCTTTGCTCCAGATGCAGGAACTTCGTGGGGCGAGCCACGCAGCTGGCGCTAGAAGCCATTGAGGCTCATCGATCGATCGAATCGATTCCTATGGAGACGCGGGATGAATGCCAGGACCAATCTCGATCCATTCCGATCCAGGACGAAGGATGATGTCTGTGCGATAGGTCGCCTGTTCGTAGTTCGGCGAAGCGATGCTGCTGCCGGTCTGAACATAGGTTGGAGGAACGCTCAGATTGGACGCCGTCAAACCGGTTACTCGGACGCCGATGCCTTCTGGCACGAGCACCTCAATGTGACTTCCCGATAGATACAGCGCGGCATTGGCTGTGTCGGGAAGGAAGATCGTGCTTGTTTGACTTCCCGCGCTGATGTCGGCGGATTGAAGGGCAATCCCTGTGAAGTCAACATGCACGGCGTTTTCTGTGGACATGGTCAGCGTCACGGGCACGGTTTCATTCAGTGCGACAATCCACGCTTTGGCATCCTGCTTTGCCCACACAAGAGATGGAAGCAGGTAGTGAGACTCAAGCGCGAAGTACGTCTGGGATCCATCGCGCCGCACCGTCTCAGTAAGCTTCTCATCACGTCGTAGGTGCAGAGATCCGTTGATGAGCGTGTCTGGTTGAGAGAGCGAAGGCTGCCGACGGATGTGCATGGTGCAATCCTGACACGAGAGATCAATCTGCGCGGTGGTGGCATTGGTGAGAGGATAGGAGAATGCCTGCTCCCTTGTAGTCCATGCCTCAGGCGCAAACATGTGCAAGAGCACCATCCCGACCGCAATGAGGGCAGCTGCGCTGACGAGAGTCCCCAATGCAGCACCCATGGATGAGCGCCGTAGCAAGGCGTCTACGCCCATCAGGATCAAGAGAACCGGCCAGTATCTGATGATATCAGACCAAATAGATCGATCGACGATGCCCAGATTTGTGAGCAAGAACATGATACCCACGAACACAAGGACCAGGGGAACCAAGAGACTGTTGCGGGGTCTTCGCCTGGTCATGGCTACGACTTTCGACCGTGCTGCCAGAGCAGGCTGGCACCGAATCCGATGAGAAGCACGGGCCACAGTCGGGCGAGTTTTGGCCAAATGGCCCAATCAACCAGGTCGAGAGTGTTCAAGAGCAGCAGAATGCCGGCCACAATGAACGCAAGCGGCAGAATGGCTCCGCGAAATCGACGATCCATCATGATGAAGACCTCCTCAGTTTGTGCGGTCGCGAATCCATCGCCACAAAAAGACCAAGCCGACGAGGATGAGAAGGGACGGCCACACCCACACCTTGGCGACCCAGTTGATCCAGGTGAACCCCAAATTGCGAAGGAGAAAGCCAATGCCCACAGCAATGAGGATGGCCCCGAATGCAAATGAAGCAACGGGGGTGGCGTGGCCTGAGCGATCGCGAATCTTATCTCCCATGCTACGTGCGCGTTCTGCGATCTCGTCAGCGCCCTCGCGTACGCGCTCTCCCAGCGACGTGCTTTCACGCTCCTCTTCTTCAGGAACAAGGAGCCAGAGCGCGATGTAGGCGGGAATCCCAATGCCCGGTGCGACGGCGAGAACAACAAAGATCAAGCGAATGAGGTTGGGATCGAAGTTGAAATAGGCTCCCAGTCCCCCGCAGACGCCGCCGAGCATCGAATCGTTCTTGCTCCGATACAGCTTTCTCTCCATGAAGTCTCCTTCCCTTGTTGGCTGTGCCAGAGTGTAGCACAACTCGAAACAGTGTTCTACAGAGCGGCTAGCTGGCGCGAAGGGACAGAACCAGAATGAGCGTAAGAATGATCATCGGTGATAACAGCGACAACGACCGCCCCAGTACCGGAGTAGCGCGGCGGTTGAACAATGCCCGAAACTGCAGCCCGCCTACGGCGAGGCTGATAGAGAAGGCGAGCCACGATGAAGCGATCCTCCAGCCGATGGCGTTGTCGGATGTCCACGCGGCAAGCACCAGCAGGACGGCAAGTCCTAGACCGATGCACCAGATGGTTGTGAAGGCCCACAACGTGCCCATAGAGAACACCGGCATGCGCCAACTCAAGACAGCCAACCAGACTGTGGCGAATGCCATCCCTGTGAAGAGAAGTGCTACCACCTGCAGTCCCTGAAGCGGAACGAACACGTGCACAAGAAGCAGGACAAGGGCACTGCTGGCAGCTGCCAGCGTCAGTGCCAAGTGCTTGCCGATGCCAGAGAGGCGTAGTGTTCGAATGGATGAAGAGCGTCCTCTTGCCATGCCAAGACGGTACACGAAAGAGAGATCCTAGGCCAAAGACCGTTTGTCCAACGTGTACCCATGGGT
>SPBW01000308.1 GCA_004525685.1 Candidatus Atribacteria bacterium | reverse complement strand
TGCCCACGTTCTTCAAGTACCGGGCCATGACTTGGCATAGGGAGAACGCTTCCACGTAGGATGCAAACACAACGCCCTCGTATCCTGCTACGTCGGGCTGGTTCTCCAACTCGAACGTCTTCGTCTGCGGCGTCCGCTCCCTGCTAACCGTCACGCGATAAGTCCAAGCGGTTCACTCTTGTATGTGTCCGAGACAGCCTTGGTAGCTCGCGATTGAGACGAGAATGAGTAACAACTGAGACAGAAATGATCGACATCTGAGACGATCCAGGCATAGGCTAGCCACAGACGTCAACATCGTCCCTGATGACATTACACGCGACAAAGGAGTCACCATGAATTGGATTGCACGACTGGAGCATGTCTTCTTCCTGAACCGTTCAACCAAGCGCAGCAACTTGGATGCCCACCCGTCTCAGCCGATGAGGCTCGCGCTGGTCCGTCGTCGCCCGATGGGACGGCACACATGCAATAGAGCCATGACGTTATCTCGATCTTGCTGCCTGTTCGCGTGCATGCTCCTCGCCTCCATGTTGGCTGGCCAAATGGTGCAAGCTACCGCTTACGCGCAAGATGAAGACCTCATTTCGGCCTGTGAAGGAGTCGAAGGGTTCGTTCGCCTCCCGT
Source organism: Candidatus Atribacteria bacterium (assembly GCA_004525685.1). Taxonomy (GTDB): domain Bacteria; phylum Bipolaricaulota; class Bipolaricaulia; order UBA7950; family UBA9294; genus SPBW01. The sequence goes on along the minus strand of SPBW01000308.1, from coordinate 1,414 downwards.
TGGCTGCCCCCAGTGCTCGGCAATCGCCCAAGAAGTGGAATATCCTGCTCTATGCAGCAGCAGACATCGAGCAGGGACAGGGATTCAACCCTCTTGAGCCATTTGCCTACTCCGTGGGCTCAAGCACGAATACGAATGTGCTGATTCTCGAAGATCAGTACTCCTGGACAGAGAACGATGTCATTTGGCTGGTCGAACACCAACCTTGCAGTGTGCATATCACACCTGTGCTCGATCTAGGGGAAGCGAAGACAGATGAGCCACAAACCCTCGAGCAGTTCCTGCGCTTCGCTCAAGAGTGGTTCCCTTCCGAACGCACCCTTCTCTTCATGTATGGGCACGGTGGCGCTTGGCGAGGGGCCTGCAGTGATGAGTCAAACGGACAGACTGATTGGAGCTTCGACGCAGAGAACTGGCTGACGCCTGTTGAGATGGAAACCGCACTTGAGGCAGTGGGCGGCGTCGATGCACTGATGTTCTCGGCCCCCTGCACGATGTCATCGTTGGAAGTGGCCTACGAACTCCGCGACGTCACGAAGCTGTACGTTGCCGATGAAGACTTCAGCGGATACATCTCCTGGTGGAACGCTGTCGGACAGATTGCCGAGTTGCTCGAGACAGATCCCGACCAAGACATCTATGCGTTCGGTGCCGCCACAATCGATACGATTCGCGAGACGATGCAGGATGCGCTTGATGCTGGCTACTGGTCACATTTGATCACACGCCTGCCGAACATCACAGCCATTCGGACGTCATCCCTGGGAGAGCTTGCCACGGCCGTCGACGCGTTCGCGGAAGGTATGCTCTCCCTCCTACCGGCAATGCGGGAGGAACTCCTTGACATGCGAGGTCACGTACCTCAGTTCGCGATGGGGGAACAAGTCGATGTCTACGCGTTTGCCGAAGCCTGTCAGCGCATTCCGGAACTCTCGGAAGCTGCGGGCGCAGTGATGCAGGAATTCGATAGGGTTGTGATAGGCCAGGTTGGTCGAGAAGTGCCACCTTACGGGGCTACTGGGGGCCTATCGCTCTACTTCCCGACACCGTATTTCGCGCGGTTATTTGAGCAATCAGGGGAGGCCTATCTGAACTACGACCTCTGCTTCCTTACAGATACGCGCTGGGACGAGATGATCGAAGCGATTCTAGGGCCACAGACGACCCCGTGAAACGCGCCACGTACCCGGCGATCAGAAAGCCTTGCTCAGCTGCGAAACCGTCGCGGTCACTGTCTTTTCTCGGCGCGACTTGGCCCAATTGACGATCCCCGTGGCACATACCGCCGCTCCCTTAGACTCACAAGTCTTCTTCATCTGCGCAATGGCATGCTTCCCGCCCATCCATGGATAGGGGAACTGCTGGCTGACCAGACAAGCCACCTGTTTGCCTTGCAATGAGCCGACACTCTTCA
>SPBW01000062.1 GCA_004525685.1 Candidatus Atribacteria bacterium | reverse complement strand
GAGATTCGGTGTTCGCTACCTAGCCTGGTGCTTGATGACAAACCACATTCACCTCATCGCCGTCCCCGAGTCCGAATCGAGTCTTGCACAGGGAATAGGTGAGGCACACCGTCGATACACTCGCTACATCAACTTCCGCGAAGACGTCATCACTACGAGTTGCGCCCAGCAACTCGCAAGCAACTCAACATGCTGAGTTGCCGGATATCCTTCTTCCAGGGCGATTCCACTCATGCCCCCTAGATGGGAACTACCTTCTTGCAGCAACCAGGTATGTACTTCGAAACCCTGTCCGCGCAGGTATCGTTGCCCAGTCATGTGAATACGAGTGGTCAAGTGTGTCCGGGGTCATACCTTGTATCTTGCATCGATGCTAGATTCCGGGCTGTCCTTCATTCCCGAATCACGAATCGCTAGACTCCCTGAATCATGGCGAAGTCCCCAGACCCAACTGAAGCAATCCGAGAAGCGGCAGCCAAGTTTCCAGGTGTGGCGCAGGGAACGTCCTGCAATCAGAGTTCATTCAAGGCTGGCAAGGACAGCTTCTTGTTCATCGGCCCTGGACCGAAGGGGCGGGGATTCAAGGCGATGTTCAAAGTCAACGCCTCGATGCCGCAAGCTCTGGAATTGGCTGAGAAAGGGCCCAAGAGGTTTGAGGTAGGGTCAATCGGATGGGTAACCGCACGATTCACAGCCAAAGAACCCTTACCCAAGCAGATCTGAGAGAAGTGGCTAGCGGAGTCCTATGACCAGACGTGTGGAGCAGGTAAGAAGTGCAAAGCAACCAAAGGCACCCAAGCGAAGTCAGATTAGGCCGTCTGCTGCGGTTCGGGGTCAGTTTCGGATTCGTTGTCAAATCCAGTGTGTTACCATTCAGCCAGCCTATCATCACCGTCCGTACAACGTTGGGAAGCGAGACATGGCACTCGCGTGACGCGGCTGGGCCGCGCAGTTTCGCGAGATGTCGTTTCTTCCCGTATTATGAGCTAGTGCCGGAATATGCTGGGCTGGAGCAGGAATCTGAGATCGTGGGGTGGCAATGAATCAGGAAATCGGTCGGCTAAGGCGAATCGGTGTGGCGATGGTTCTCGTCGTAGGGTTGATTAGTGGACGAGCGTTGGCAGACTGCACGTGTATCAACAAAGACTGCTACGAAGACGTCATCGTATCGGGCGCAGGGACAACGCAGGTGAATGGAACCCACGTATTCGATGGCATGCTGAACGGCAAGCCCCGCTATGTCATCGGCATCCTTGCTGAGATCTACTACTCTGCAGGCAAGTGGATCGTCACCAGTGGCGCGCACGGATATGAACAGGTTTCATCTGCTGCTACGCCTCCGGCCACGGGTTGGCAAACCGCAGGTGGCGCGGCGCCAGCTCCCACGCTTTCCGGGGGTAAAGCGTGTTCATCGCGCACCGCTCCACTTGAAATTCTCCCTCTCGGTGCTGGCGGAGAAGGTTCCATCCTGGATCGAGTTCCCGCTACAACCCAGGGTGATCAGGTCGGCATTGAGTCGTTCCGTTTACTCGATCTCGATGGATCTGTCACGTGCGTTTCTCCGCTTCATCTATGTATTTACGAGACTGATTACTCTGCGAACCCGCCAACGAGAACCCTCATTGACTATCGATTCGTCCCGTGTGATTCCGTGACCGGGGGCTACGAGTTCGATATCCCGTTGTATGCGCTACTCTCCCCAATACATGACGTCGTCCTCGCGTTTGCTGACGAGCCTGTGCTGGATACCTACGGTCTACCCTCAACGGGAAGCGCGTCGCTGGGTACTTCGGCGGGCGACGGGAGTGATCCGATGGCCGTCTATCAAGTGGGTGAGACCATCACAGGAAGATGCCGCATCCTCATTGATGGGATACCGAACGTAACCAGCTACATCCATCTGTACATCTACGCTCTGGATCTTAGCGCTCGCCCCGTGACGTCAGCGTTGCTCGATCATTGGGTCGTGCGTTGCGGTAGTGGGACCTCCATCTACAGCTTAGAGATCCCTACCGATGAACTCGCTGCCGGTGACTACAGCATCCATCTCGTGTTTGAAGACGGATCGACACAAAACATTCCCATCCATCTCGCCGAGCCAACAACTTAATCCTCGGAGTCAGGTCTTGCACTGCGATACATATGATGGGCAGGATTGGCGAGAGCCAGGTGCTGCAATGCAAGACCTGCCCCTGATGCTGGTCAGTCCCAGATCGGCCCGATCCATCTGACCCACGAGCATCTCCATCCAACTGAATTCAGTGCTGCACGCCAGCGTCTTGGTCTCTCGATCAAGGGACGAGACCCTGAATGTTGCGGCAAAAGACACGGTCCGCCCCTCAGCATTAGGCGCTCCGTCTCCCAGGAGGCTCGGCACATCATGATGATGCGGATACTATTCTCCGCAGACCTCTCAAGGTGACGTCAAGCTTCGGGGTCACACCTTGTATCTTGCATCAACCAACAAGAGCTAGACCTCACAACTGCATCTCAAGATTTGCCCGGGGAGCGCCTTGAAGCCTTGGCTCCTACCTTAGGAACGCTCCAAGGTAGTAGGGCCAAACGACCAGTCCGAGAATCGCTTTCCACCAAATCAGCTGCGCGAATCCAATCGGGCTACGGGGTCTATCATTGTATTATGCGCACATAGACGGGGCTGCTCTGCGTAACAGAGCAGCCTGGGAGTTGGCATTTGGGAAGCTCAACTCCTGTTTTGGTTTCTGTTGATGCGTAGACGGCTACTCAGCTATGCTGAGTAGCTTGGGGAGTTGCCTGGCAACTCCTAATGGTAAACCCTGCGGATTCAGACCGCAGCCAGCGGCTCCGTTCGACCCGCTGGCGCGAAGGTGCCCAACTCTAGTTCGCAACGTCATTGAGCGAGGATTGGATCACAGCGTAGCCGATGGTTCCGAGGAAGAGCGTCAGCAAGAACGCTGCTGCCGTGGACATTCTCCCGCCGGTTACGTGATCCACTCCCTGTGCAAATCTGTACAGCCAGTAGATATTCACAATCGGTATCAACAGCAACCACGCGGTAGGAATTCCCGCACCGCGCGAGTTCATCTCCGTCTTCGTACGTACGATCCAGAAGAGTGCGTAGAAACCAAAGGTTACGAACGGCAGAAGGAAAACGGCAATCGGACTTCGACGTGTCATGTCAACGAACCTCCTTGCTCAGGTGCAGGATGACGCACTGCTTCCTGCTACCTACTCTTGCTTTACACCACATCAGGGTCAGCTACGACACATGCATGTTCCAAGCGACCACCTCTCCTCTGCTCGTACATCCTTAGGGGTTGCCCAAGCGCGTCGCACCTCCTCGTTGCAGCCTATTCTTCGTTGCTCAATCGAGGTTCCATTCAGTGATCAGGAGCCCATCAATATCCCGCATTGAGCCCGCAATGATCATGATGAAGTCGATGAGCGCCCAGAGTCCGAGTCCGCCGAAGGTAACTAGCATCAGCACTCCTGTGCCTGTCTTCCCAATGTAGAAACGATGGATCCCTAGAACGCCGACGAACCAAGCAAGAAGCGCAGCGACAAGTCGGGATTTCGGGCTGACATTCGCAGGGCGTATCGGCCGAGAAGTCGTTTGGAGACTTCGACCACAGCCGATACAGACTACGGCGTCGGACGCCACTTCTTTGCCACAATGAGGACAATACATGCTAACCACCTCCACCAGCTACCCGTACTCTAGAAGAGACAGCTCCACGATGTCAAACTTCACGCGCGTTCCGAATCGGCGAATCAGGGACACAGACTCTATTCCTCCTCGTCTCCAGGATCTACCACTGTCATCGGGGTCAGATGCTGCATTGGAAGTCAATCCTCCTTCTCTTTGGCTCTGATCGATTCCCCGAATTCGTAGATGCCACAGTGCACTCGGCCCCACTTTCGATTGAAGCGCCCCTCAGCAATCGGCTAGACTGGCTTTATGAGTCAATCTGACATCACGATTCGACAAGCCAGACCAACACTTGATGAGGGATTGAAGTTCGCGAGCTACATGAACAGCGCATCGAATGGGGGATTCGCGAAGTTGTTTGGCAAGCGGTTCGAGGAAATCATCTCGAACGCTTATCTTGAGCCGAACCACGATCTGTCCTATGAGACGGCCTTGTTTGCCGAGGTTGACGGGACCATCGTCGGGATGATCTCGGGCTATACAGCCGAGCAGTATCAAGCATTCAGCAAGGACGTCGTCAAGCGATTTGCCGGGCGAAGCAAGCTCCGCATCGCACTCATCTACGCAATGATCGCGCCGATGATGAGATTCCTTCACACCTACGATGATGGCGACTTCTACGTGGAGTTCCTCGCCGTCGATGAAGCCCAGCGGGGCCAAGGCATTGGCTCGAAGCTACTCCAAGCCCTTGAAGATCGAGCGCGCGCCACTCAATCGACACAGTTTGCCATTGATGTCGCCGCCCACAACAAGGTCGCCAGGAGGCTTTACGAGCGGCACGGATTTGCGATGGTCGCGCGATGGCCACGCACTCGAATTGTGAGCCCCAACATCCTGAGGATGACCAAACCGCTCTCGCTTCGAACCCAAGGTTCGACGTCAGACGCTGTCAATTGAACGCGGAACAGGCAGCGACTCTGGCAGTTCCTGTAAGAATCCTGGATCCAACCTGGCTTCTAGAAGCAGCGCAAAGCCAACCGACTTTAAGTTCTGCTGCAGGATTCTCAGACAGCTCCGACTCGGTTCACTGCGCGAGGCCCCGATCGCGCACGCAACTTCCCCCCCTCTTGATCATCTGATCGCTTGTTAGTACTATGCTGTGTAATCGCATTACATGGAGGCAGTCATGAGCGGCAAAGAGCACGGGAAGCAGCCAAAGGTCGTTGTGGTACAGGCAAACTTGGATTGCGGTGGCGCTGCAACAGCCGAACAGATCGTTTGTGCATCGGGCGAGGCCGTTCGCGAGGCGATCGAGCACGCGCTCGACGGCCGCAGCCACGGCGTGATGTTACGCGTCAACGAGAAGACGTTGGCCAAGTTGGACGCGCTCGTCGAAGCGGGCATCTGCGATAGCCGTTCGGGTGCAGCGACGTTCATGATCCACGAAGGTGTCCGTGCGAATGAAGACTTGTTCTGTCGCGTGGAAGAGACGACGGTCCAGATCTCTGCGTTGAAGGCGCAGCTTCAGGAACTCGTCGGAGACAGCAGGAAGCTAGAAGGAGCTTGAGCGCTCTCCTGATCGGAAGACGCCGAAGCGAGAAAAGATCGGGCCCCCGTCGGGCAAACGAGCAGGGGCCCTAGAGAGTCCTGGGAAGGAGCACTCCGCTATAGAGTCTATCGCATGCCGACGGCCTGTGACCACTGACTCCGTACCCGGATCCCTCCGCAAAGAAGGAGACGACATGACACAGCATGCTGAGCAGCCACAACCGAATTGCGGTTCGCAGTGCAAGGAAACTGCATTCTCAACCAGTCTGGGAATCCCCATGAGAATCAACGGGCAAGGCCCCTATTGGGTGTCCGTGGATACAGGCGCAGGCCTCACTGTGGTTCTGCCTGAGGTGGCAGAGGAACTGGGACTAAACAAGGTCGGCGAAGAGACGCGCCGCGGGGTCGGCGGTCCTGTCACCATCGACCTTGTCGGAGTCAAGAGCGTTGAGGCTGACGGTGTGGACGTAAGTCTCGCCAAGATCGGCGTCGGAGCCTTCCTCAAGAAGCTGTGTGGCCAAAGCTTCCAAGGCAATCTTGGATATGACATCCTGCAGCACGGGCGGCTGATTGCCGACTTCTCAGGCGAGCGTATGGAATTCCAGCCGTGCGATGCCGCGCCCGCTGAGGGTGTTCGCTTTAGGATCGCGAGTGCGAAGAAACCCCTCGTGATCGTCGACACGATGGTGAACGGAACCGGGCCGTATCGCTTTGCCATCGACACAGGTGCGATGGGAACGTGCATTGCACCGGGGCTAGCCGAAGCGTTGGGCGCGACGAGAGGGCAGGTCGTCCAAGTCGCAGGCGTCGGCGGAGCGATGGACGCCTACTTCACGACCGAGACGATGCGCTTCAGTATTGGCGACACGTGCAGGGGAGAACTATCGCCATTTGTCATCGACATCTTCGACGCGATCGCACCAGATACTGGCTCAGTGCTTTCTGGCATCATCGGCCAGGACATCATGCGTCAGTACATCGTGACCTTTGACTATGGTCACAACATCATCTCCTTCGTCTAGCAGCGACATCCTGGGGGGGCATGGGAGTTCGGGCACACTGTGCTTTGGGTTTCGGGGACACAGTACGTATTCCGCGCAAGGACTGTTCAGTAGTCGAGTATTGTTGTCCCTGAATCCCTCATCCGCCAACATCCAGCATAACTAGAGCGGCTTGGTACAGGTACCCAAAGACGATGGCACCGACCAGTCCGATTCCGAAGTAGAGGGCAAACACGCGCGGCTTCACGACGCCCCAAACTGCTGCCATCGCAGGGATCGTTGTGACGGGCCCAGCAATCAGAAACGACAGCGCCGCGCCTTCGCTCATTCCCTGGGTCAGCAAACCGCCGATGAGGGGGACCGCCATCAGGTTTCCCGTGTATACAGGAATGCCAACAAGCGCAGCCAGCAGCGGAGCCCACGGATTGGCTCGTCCGCTCCACTGCACGATAACATCCTGGGGTACATACAAACGGATCAGCGCTTCGAGAACAAATGCAATCAAGAGGAAACGGCCCACCCACAGCGTGGTGGCAATCGATTCCTTCAGCACGGCGCGCAGTCTCTCACTCTTGATCCATCGCGCCAGTCCACCGGGTGAAGGTAGAGTCGCATCCGCTGCCGGCATCGACGAGCACCCGCAAGGCACTTCAGCGGCTGCCGGTTCCACTGAGCACCCACATCCCGCAACTGCAGATGTGGCGGAGTCTGGCCTCCGCTGAAGTGAGACAAGAAACGCTTTGAGACGCACCCACGAACTGACGGATCGTGTCGAACGCTCTGCGCCTGCCTTGACGAAGTCATTGCCGATCCATCCCCGTTTGACGATCCAATGCGTGATGAAGCCAGCTGCCAGACTTAACAGCACAGTTGCCACTAGCCGACCTATAGCAAGCGGCCACCCAAGGAAGGCAACGCTCATGAAGAAGATCTCCGGATCCATCGTCGGAGAGGCAATCCAGAACGCCATCACCGGTGCCAAGGGCACGCCTCCAATCAGCATGGCGGCAATGACCGGGATCACAGTGCAAGAGCACAGCGGGCTGAAGGTGGCGATAGCAGTTGCCATCAGGATGCCCACGATCGGACGTTTCCCGAATGCACCCGTCAGCCGCTTGGATGCTCCAGTGACGCGAAGCGCAACAGCAAATGGAATACTGATCAGGAGAAGCGGCCATACGCGCCCGAGATCCTGGAGAACCATGCGTCCAATTTGTTCTATGGCTAGGAACATAACGACTCCGTCTCACCCGTGGCAATGCCGATTGTGGCCAACCGCAATGTCCATGCGATCATGGATTGCGCGAACTGCGAGACCGTCTCGTAGTTGATGAGACAGCACTGCCCATGCGAGTCTCGCTCACCATAGATCAGTCCGGCGTCCCGCAGCACGAGCAAGTGCTGGGAAACAGTCGCCTGTGCAATGGGAAGCTGCGCGACGATCTCAGCAACAATGGTGCGCGGCCTTTCAGCCAGAATCTCGAGAATGCGCAGTCGAGCCGGATTGGCCAGCGCGGAGAGAATGCGCTCAAGCTGCTGTGTCTGCTCAGAGAGTGGAATATTCTTCATGTCGATCACCAGCGGTAATATACGATGGCCTTACGCTAATATCAAGCTTCTTATCTATCTATTGCACTTGATGTTTCGTCTACTCGCTCGTATATTTACGCTCTGCTGGATACCATAACACCAGTTCGAGGTCCGACCCGTTGCATTCGCCAAGCGGGCGGCAAAGAGAAGTCCGAAGGAGTGTAGAGATGATCATCAGGCAATTTGAACTGGCACAACAATTTCGGTCGCTTCACGAGGACCGCAGCGTGCTGCTTCTCCCCAACGTATGGGACGTCGTGAGCGCGAAACTGTACGAGAATCTCGGATTCTCAGCCATTGGAACGACAAGTGCGGGGATCGCAGCAACACTGGGACTTCCAGACGGTCAGCAGATGTCCATCGAGAGTACTGTCCGTGTGATACAGCAGATCGCGCGGCTGGCGAGAATACCAATCAGTGCCGATATCGAAGCCGGATATGCGGATACACCCGAAGGCGTAGCTGATGCAGCAGAAGCCGTTATTCAGGCAGGCGCTGTCGGCATCAATCTGGAGGACAGCCTGTCCGCATGCGGAGCAGATCACTATGCTGGACTGATCGCCCAACAACTGCAAGAAGAACGAATCGCAGCCGTGCGAGAGCGCGCGGATTCCATGGCGATCCCGCTGTTCATCAACGCGCGCGTAGATGCTCTGCTCATCCAGATGCCCTCTCCCGAAGCCGCTATTGAAGAGGCCATTGCACGTGGCAATGCTTATCTCCGTGCGGGCGCCGACGGCGTGTTCGTTCCAGACATGGGCGATCTCGCTGAATCATCCATCCAGCACCTGGCTCGAGAGATCCATGGACCGCTTAACCTGATCGCTGGAGCGGCGACACCACCTGTTGCCACGTTGAGAGAACTCGGCATCGCCCGGCTAAGCTTTGGTCCTCGTCCCATGAGAACCGCACTCTGGCATCTGCAAGAGATGGCGCGTGAGTGGCAGACATCCGGGTCCTACACACGCATGCTCGAAGGGAAGCTGTCGTATACACAAGTCAATGAGTGGTTCACAGGCTGCGATGGCTGTCTTGAGGGATAAGCGAACGTATCGTTCACTTGTTCCATCATGCAATTCTTATTGGCGAATCGGCGCAGCAAGCGCCCCTTCACGCTTCGTTGGCTTTGCAGGGTAGATGCCTCAATGGACGTGGATGATGGAATCGTTGGGGGTTCGCCCAATGCACCAATCCAGGGCTTCGACAACCTCCTCCTATGCGATTGGCTGCCCAATGCTTTGCGGCAGGGGACACACTTAGGGTAGCTTGTAGAATTCAAGCTCTCCCGCATGCAGATCAAGCAGCTGTGGATGTTGCTCTTCGCCTATGGAAGCCATCAGCTCTCGAACCCTGACTTCGGCATAGACATAGCACTCCTCTGCTGAGACAAAGCCATCACGATCTCCCATCTCGTCCCCTGCTCCGTCAAGAGCCTCAAGAAGAGCTTTGGAGAACACGCCATGTTCAAGTTCGCTTGACTCCCACGAGTACTCCGTTTCACGAGATGACATCACCGCCACAATCGACTTCGTCAGCGCATCAAGATCCTTCGGCCCTCGCCTCCCGATTCGTGAAAGATCGGTCAGCCATTCGGCCGCCCAATCGGCAGCCGCTGGCAAGGCCACTCCGTCTCCCAGTTGCCCACCAGAGAAGCATGAATCCACCATCACAACGATCCGGCGCATGGGTACCTGGGCGAGATAGCGCTCAAGCACATCATCAGAGATCCAAGAACTGTCATATAGGTAGAGCACTTCGTCGAAGCCGTCGGCTTCTTCCCCGACAGCATCATCCGGCACGTGCCCTCCGTGCCCAGAGAAGAATAGGAAGAGCAGATCGTTCTCGTTCGCTGAATCGAGATCATCGAGTGCAGAAGCGAAATTCCATGACGTAGCATCGCTATTCAGCAGGAACACGATGTTCTCCGCATCCCATCCAGGTGAGGAGATAAGAGCTTGGCGAATTGCCAGCGCATCATCGTCCACGAAGTAGAGGCATGGCGCATAGTAGTAGGCGGACAGCCCGAGGATGATTGCGTAGTTCGTCGATGCCCGAACAAGGATGGACTGCTCAGCGATGTCTTTGCGCCCATTCTCGTCTCGGACAGTCAGGCGCACGACGTACGTTCCGGCTTCGGGATAGAGGTGGGTCGTCTGCATGCCCGAGCCCGTCGCGCCATCGCCAAATGCCCACTCGTAGACAGCCACTGCGCCCTCTGGATCGCGGGAACTTGAGGCATCAAATGTGACCTCATGTGGAGCGACCCCTACGGTCGATGATGCGACAAGAACAGCTTGAGGGGGTCGATTAAGAAGATGAGAACAGGATGTGGCCGACAAGAGACTCAGCATGACGAACAAGATGAGAAGGAGACGCGACGCCGTCTTCACGCTGACCACCTCCACGTAAATGCCAAGGAGAGGCCACGATGTGTGATCGCCTGCCTCTCCTAAGTCATCTGCGCACCACTGGTTCTAGTTCTGAAGTTGCACGTTCCAACCGAAGCCGATCGCGCCACCAACACTCCACGTCCCTGATATTCCTCGCTCTGAGAAGTCGAGGGTTCCACTGAGGACACGGCTTCCAGCAAACACAAACGTCACTTGGCTCCCGGTGAGTGACGCCGACATGATGGCCAGAGATAGACCGCCAAAATCGCCCATCCCGCCAATGCCCCCGGTTGCAGAATGCTGAACGAACAACGTAAGCGAGAGAGGGAATCCACCATCATCCAGAACGCCGCTCCACACACCGTCCAAACTCGACCGGATTGTGATCGATTTCGACATGGTGGCTTCATTGCCCGAGCTGTCTTTCACCGTCAGTCGCACGGTATAGGTGCCGCTGCGCTGATACTCGTGCGTCGGGCTCATCGCTGTGGATGTCCCCGAGTCGCCAAAATCCCACGACCACGACGTCACCCCGCCGCCACCAAGAAACCCGCTATCCGTCGACAAGTCGTTGAACTGCACTGCCGCTCGTGCGAGCGGATCAGACGGCGTCCAGCCGAAGCTTACCGTCGGCGGGGGATCAAGAATGGCACATCCCGAAAGCCCCACGACTGCAATCAACAGGCAACTTACCCGAATCCACACTCTTCTTCGCCCCATGTTGCCTCCAGTACTCCGATGCGGAGCAGTCTCTCCCAATACCCTCTGTGCCACTCAGTATAGCCGTTCACGGACTGTCAGGATAGCCCT
>SPBW01000297.1 GCA_004525685.1 Candidatus Atribacteria bacterium | reverse complement strand
TGGGGTGTCCCCGTTCATGATGATCAACGCCTATTCGAGATGCTCATTCTGGAAGGCGCGCAAGCAGGTCTTAGCTGGCGAACCATTCTCAACAAGCGAGCAGGATATCGCGAGGCATTCCACGCATTCGATGTCGCGGCCGTCGCAGCCATGTCACAGTCCGATGTCGAACGGCTGCTGATTGATCCCGGCATCGTGCGCAATCGCCTCAAGGTCGAGTCGGTCGTCAAGAATGCGCGCGGTGTGTTGGCTATCCAAGAAGAGCATGGCTCATTGGACAAGTATCTCTGGAGCTTTGTCGATGGCGTGCCGCGTCAGAACAACTGGGCATCAATGCGTGGACTGCTGGCGCAGACAGAAGAGTCGTTGGCGATGAGCAAGGCTCTCAAGAAGCGCGGATTCAACTTCGTTGGCCCCACCATCTGCTATGCCTTCATGCAGGCCGTTGGCATGGTGAATGATCACACCATAAACTGCTTCCGGTACACAGAGCTCTCAGACAACGCGCTGTAGACGATTCGAGAGCTTCGACTAAGGACGGACCGTGAACACCACTGAGAGGAGAATGCCAGAGTTACTTGGTGCGGCACTGATCGCACCTTGCGGAATGAACTGCGGTTTGTGCAGTGCCTATGTTCGTGACAAGAACCGTTGTCCTGGCTGCAATAGCGAAGATGAGGGCAAACCCAAGTATTGTGTTGTGTGCCGGATCAAGAATTGCGAAGAGCTGGCAGCGAGTGAAGAGAATCTTTGCTATTCGTGTGCCAAGTTCCCCTGCCTAAGGCTGCGGCAGCTCGACAAACGCTATCGAACGAAATATGGCATGAGCATGATCGAGAATCTTGAGATGATTCACGCGCTCGGGGTCAGCGAATTCGTCACAAGAGAGAAGAAGCGATGGACGTGTCGTCAATGCGGCGGCCTCATCTGTGTGCACAAAGTGGGTTGCTTGGCGTGTGGTCATGTCTGGAACCAGGCTCCAGGGGAAGCGAAGGAGGGTAATCATGCAGGCTGAGATCGGAGTCAATCCTTGGTGGGCAGCACTCACCATGTGGGCAGTCGTGAATGCCGTCAACTTGCTGCAGGCGGCAGGTTTTCTCTCTCGAGTTCCCACAGGTAGCTTGGCGGTCAATCACATGCTCGGGCGCGTCATTATTGCGTTGGCCATTCCGACGATTGCGACCCTGGTTGCATTTATCCGTGCGAGTGCTGGATGGCGGCTCTGGATCGGCCCCAGCGTCTTTCTGGCTTTCGTAGCGTTTATGGTTGCCGTAGAGTACATCTGGCCTGTGGAGTTCCGCTCGCCCATGCGCTATGGCGTCTTGGTGCCGTATCTTGTGCTGTTCTTCGGCGCCATTTTCTTGATGGGGTTCCCTATGTTTCGCATGAACCGCCCGCTATGGCTTGTCACGGTAGCCACTACTGTCCTGCTGTTAGGTTCGATGGTGTTTGCCATGAGCAAAGGCGTCGGCTGAGGGATCGGCCCACGAGTGCGGACGCTTCTCGCCTACTGGACTAGAAGAACCCAATGTGAGGTTGGAAAAACCTATGAATGACGTAGTTATCGAAGTGAAAGACTACCGGAAGACGTACGGCGATTGCGTTGCGGTGAATGGGATCAGCTTCGACGTGAAGGGTGGCGAGATTTTCGGCTTGCTTGGCCCCAATGGCGCTGGCAAGACCACCACACTTGAAGCGTTGGAAGGCTTGCGTTCTCCTGACAGTGGGTCCCTAACCGTGGCGGGCATTGACCCAGTGCGTGAGCCCCGCAAACTGCGAAACATGATCGGCGTGCAATTGCAGTCGGCGGGCCTGCCGGAAAGCATTACGCCTGATGAAGCGATGAGATTCTTCTGTGCCTATCACGGCGTGGAGCCTCGTTTCGACTTGCTGGAGCGATTGGGGTTGTCTGAGAAGCGGAAAGCCCAGTTCTATGAGCTATCTACGGGTCAACAACGCCGATTGTCACTGGCTCTGGCCGTGGCGCATACCCCCCGCGTTCTTTTCCTCGATGAACCTACGGCTGGATTGGATGTAGCTACGCGCGTCGAATTGCACGATCTGATGAGGGATCTACAAGCAGGTGGCACGACGATTATTTTGGCTACGCATGATATGGCTGAGGCCGAAGAAATGTCGGATCGAGTCGCGATCATGCTCCGAGGAAGCATTGTCGATATGGGTACGCCCCTAGAGATTACGGCTACAGGTGCGGGCCTAACCAAGATCTCGGTCTGCAC
>SPBW01000148.1 GCA_004525685.1 Candidatus Atribacteria bacterium | reverse complement strand
CTTCTCGTTGACTCATGTCCTCTCCTTGCGCTCGTTATATAGTGCCAGTCGTATCGATGTCGCAACGAGACAATCGAGGGCATCGATCCATGGAATCGGCATTCCTGCTCCAGGGATTAGCGAAATCTCCGTGCATCCGGCAATAACCGCCTCTGCGCCGCGCGCCGCCAGTCGCTTGACAATGGCTGTCGCATGGTCACGCACGGATTGACCTGAGCCACCCGCTTTGATGCGCCGAATGATGTCCATCACCAATTCCTGATCCTCATCTGTTGGCGTCACAAGGGCGATGCCGCGCTTGTCGCAGGCGGTCTTGTAGATTCCTGTGGTTACGGTGGCCGTAGTTGCCAGCAGACCGACCGTCTTCACGGAGAGAACGCTGACGGTTTCCTCGATCATGTCGATGAAGGGAATGTCCACGGCTTCTCGGATGGCGGACTGAAACACATGCCCCGTGTTGCAGGGCATGGTGAGGAAGTCTGCCCCCAAAGAGGCGAGGCCTCGTGCCATGGCCGCAAGCGCCGGACTCGGATCAGGCCCGGTCTCGAGGATGGCATTCATTCGATCAGGAACCTTGGGGTTGTTGTCGATGAGAATCCGTACGTGTGCCTGATCAATCGCCGCTGGCGTCGCCGCGACCAGACGACGAAAGAACTCGACGGTGGCTCCTGGCCCCATCCCTCCGAGAACTCCGATCACTCTGCTGCGGGGCTGCGCGTCAACGGGGTTCATGCGGCCTCGATTCTCATGTCTGTGGTCTTGCTGGTCGTTGCGCCAGCATCCTCCGGGCGTTTATACGCTATCAAGGCCGAAGCAACAAAGCACGGCGGAGCCGCCGTCAGGATATCGGCATAGTCTGACAGCTCAAATGACACCACCTCAGCCACGGCTGCATCCCCCATCAAGCCCATCAGAACTGCAAGAATATCGCGCTGATCAGACTTCAATTCGCGGAGTGACATCTGATAGGCCAACTCGTAGTCCCGATCAATGAAGGCGCAGACAAAGAGATCGTCGAGGCGCCCGCGGAACCTCGATGTCAACGCTCCTACGTCGGCACCCTCGTTCGTCGATCCATAGAATTCTCCGTAGTGCACGACGTCTCCTGTCGTGACGATGGCTGTTGCGTCGTCCCATTGCGTTCGCAGCCATTGCGCAAGCAATGCTGCGGTATCAAACGAGCCTGTGATGGGATGTCGCGTCATCCCGATATACACAGGAATGATGGGCAGTGGCTCAGCTTCGAAGACGTCGGCAGCCAATCGAACGATCGCACAGAACGTATCCAAGGAGAACTCGCGCTGGAGCATCCCCTGGGGCTCAGGACGAACCACGCCATCTGCAGGCATCTCGGCAATTTCTGTAGCCACGGCTCCAAACGGCGTATCCCGTCTCGTCGCCAAGGCTCTGAATCCACCCGCAACCTCTAGAAAGGCGCGATCCCGATCCTGCGATGAGGCTTGCGGATCTGCGGCAATCCGAGCCTGAGGGATGAGCGAGCCATGCACCACACCCAGGGCGATGACTCGCCGAAACTCCATCTGATAGAGCCAAGAGGCCACGCGTGCTTGCAGGAAGCCGGAGTAATCCAGCGCCGTGTGGGGGAAGGAAAGCACGGTGCGACGTCCGAACGGTTCTGTAGAAGCGTCATCCTGCCGGGCAGCCTGAAGCCAATGCGCGATCTTCTCTCGAGCCCCCGGCGATCGCAATTCGGTGTCGTAGCAAGCCTTCCACTCCATGACAGCGTAACCATACGCGCAACGTCCTGGACATGCTAGATGGATGCGCGCCACGGACACACACGATAGACTCACGCCAGAAAGGAGTTCCCATGAAACCCGTCGCAATCGAAGATCTGTTTGACTACCGCTTCTTGTCCGCTGTTGAGATCTCTCCCAATGGAGAGTGGGCGGCATGTGTGGTCAAGCAGGCCAATGTGGAAGACAACGGATATCACTCTGATCTCTACCTGACGCATCTCGCACGACCTGAGGTGCGACGCCTTACAACATCAGGTAAGGAGGGCTCTTTTGTCTGGGAGGCTTCTGGAGACTCCATCGTCTTTGCTTCCAAGCGCAAAGAAGATGCCAAGGGCACTGCGCTCTATCGAATTCACATAGCAGGAGGCGAGGCGCAGCTCGCGTTCGAGCTTCCGCACAAGGTGGAGACATTCAAGCTATTGTCTGATGGACGGATCTTGTTCACGGCACGGGTTCCTCTGGACGGCACACCGTCTGAGGAAGATTCAGACTACGAGGTTCTGGAGGAGATCCCGTTTTGGCAGAACAGTAAGGGCTTCACGAGCAGACGACGTGTTCGCCTGTTCCTATTCAACCCAGAATCATCGGAGCTTGTCACGCTATCTGAGCCACAGCTGGAGATCCAATCCTTCGATTGGATCGGTGATCGCATTGCCTTCGCCGCACGACGATTCCCCGGCAAGGCAGAGCTGACAGACGAGCTTTGGATCCACGAGATTTCCTCTGGCGAAAACCAGTGTCTATCCAAAGATGAATTGGCGCTGGACGAGGTGCGGTTCTTGGATATCGACTCGTTGGTCGTGCTGGCATCCGACATGGCCACGTATGGCCGTGGCCAGAACCGCGAGCTTCTGCACTATGACCTGCCCAATCGCACGAGCCAAAGCATCACACCAGATTGGGATGCATCCGTATACAACTCAGTGGTGGCCGACTGCCGCCACGGCGGCGGTCCGACGCTGAGCGTGGACGACGGGTTCGCCTATGTCACAATCACAGAGCGATCGACGTCGAAAGTTGTTCGGGTGTCCCGTGATGGTGAAGTGTGTGTCGTCGCAGAGCCGAACGGTTCTGTCGATGCGTTCGCTGTCAGAAACGGCTTGATCGCCACTGTGGAACTCCACCCTGATGCGCTACAGGAGATCTATGCCTACTCGCAGGATGGCGTGCGCAAGCTGACATCATTCAATGACCGCAGCCTGGCTGAACGAGACCTTTCCCAACCCGAAGCCTTCCCCGTCTTGTCAGGCAACACACAGCTGGACGCATGGATCATCAAGCCTCCCCACATGGAAGATGATGCGAAAGTCCCCGCGATCTTGACGATTCACGGCGGCCCTCGCGCATCGTTTGGCGACGTGTTCGTACATGAGATGCAGGTTCTGGCTGGCCAGGGCTATGCCGTCATCTTCACCAATCCGAGAGGATCGTCGGGCCGTGGCAATGACTTCGCCGATCTGCGCGAGAAGTACGGCACCATTGATTACGACGATCTGATGGCAGTCGTGGATGCAGCCCTTGCCCGATTCCCGTGGATCGATGCTAGCAGACTCGGCATTACAGGCGGATCCTACGGCGGATTTATGACCAACTGGGTTATCGGCCAGACCGATCGCTTTAAGGCGGCGGTGTCGCAGCGATCCATTTCCAATTGGACGAGCAAGTTCAATACGACAGATATCGGCTACTTCTTCAACCAAGACGCCATGGGAACGGACCCCTGGGAAGAGGGAGGCGCTGAGAAACTCTGGTGGCACTCTCCGCTGAAGTACGCCAATCAAGCCGTGACTCCCACGTTGTTCATCCATTCTGAGCAGGACTACCGCTGCTGGTTGGCTGAGGGTCTTCAAATGTTCACAGCGCTTCGCTATCACGGCGTGGACAGTCGCTTGGTGATGTTCCGAAATGAGAACCACGAGTTGTCGCGATCCGGTAAACCTAAGCACCGCGCGCGGCGATTGCAGGAAATGGTCGCGTGGTTCGATCGCTATCTGAAGAACGGATGATGTCATGGGTTGCCGCCGGGAGGCTGAGGCATGACGGATTCGATCGTTGTCCGTCGATTGGAGCATGCCGACAGTGCTCTCTTTCGCGAGACGATGCAGAGCCTCAAGCCCAGCGCCTGCCCGCACTCAGCTTCCGAGAAGGGTGAAGCGAAGGCATGGCTGGCGCAGTCTGCCAACATTCTCATCGCCGCCTTGCACGAGGACACTCCAGTCGGATTCGCGCTTGGCTACCTCCTCGATCGCGTAGATGGTGCCGCGCCCATGCTATTCCTCTACGAGATTGAGGTGACGGCGGCGTTCCGAAGGCGCGGCATCGGCAGCCGCTTGGTCGAGGCGATGAAAGACGTCGCAAGAAACGAACGCGTCGTCAAGATGTGGGTGCAGGCCGATCCCGGCAATGATGCTGCACGCGCACTCTATCAAAGAACGGGTGGCGTCAAGAATGAAACTGCTGATCTCATCTACGTTTGGTTTGATCTAGCACATCATGGTGAATCGCCCGCTTGACTGGTGCCCCCACCAAGAACAAGAGGAGACGCCGAAGCCTCTCCCCTTGTCGCGCACCGGGTGGTGCTAGCTGTCTGTTCGATTATGATGCCACATGTCCCGATGTTCGTACCTGGCACCCGTTCCCTGGTGAGGAGACAGCGTGCAGGAGAGCAGGGGACATGCGTGCGCTTGTGTCGACATCAGGAGTCGGCGCAAGCGGGACTTGTGGTGAGGCCAAGGGAATGGGGAAGCCTTTTCTTGGCTTCCCCGCTTCTCTACAACGATCACTTCTACCTCTTGTGTCTATGCTCCGGTCAAGTAGGCGTGCATGGCAGCTGCCGCGCGCTTGCCTGCGCCCATCGCTTCGATGACTGTGGCGGCTCCAGTAACGATATCGCCGCCGGCATACACGCCGGGGATGCTGGTTAGCCCAGTCTCTGGATCAGCGACGATGCTTCCCCAGCGATTCAGATCGAGATCGGGCGTGCTCTGTGGGATCAAGGGATGGGGGCCATTGCCAACAGCGATGACGACGGTCGTGGCTTCGATCTCGAATTCCGAGCCCTCGACAGGCACAGGGCGGCGGCGGCCCGAATCGTCAGGCTCTCCGAGTTCCATCTTGATGCAACGAATCGCCTTCAGGTTGCCGTTCTCGCCAATGAACTCGATAGGGTTGGACAGCAATTGGAATTGAACGCCTTCTTCTTTGGCGTGATGAACTTCTTCCCCTCGTGCCGGCAATTCGTCTTCAGATCGGCGGTAGACGATGACCGATTCCCTGGCGCCCAGTCGAAGCGCTGTACGCGATGAGTCCATGGCTACATTGCCGCCACCGACTGTCACGACACGCTCTCCGACCTTGATCGGCGTGTCATATTCCGGGAACAGATACGCCTTCATGAGGTTGGTTCTGGTAAGGAATTCGTTGGCTGAGAATACGCCATTCAGACTCTCTCCAGGGATGCCTAAGAAGCGAGGCAACCCAGCACCAGTTCCGATGAATACGGCATCGAAGTCGCCATCAAGTAGTTCATGCACGGTCTG
>SPBW01000083.1 GCA_004525685.1 Candidatus Atribacteria bacterium | reverse complement strand
TCATTCCGATGAGGTCAATTTTCAGGTAACTGACCCCAAATCGACCATCGAGCGCATCGCCACGATATTTGATGACGCAACCCAGGATCGGCTGGATGGGCTGACTGTCACGTATCCTGATTGGTGGTTCAATCTTCGTGCATCAAATACCGAGCCGCTCCTGCGTCTTAATCTTGAAGCTCAGACGGAGGCGGAGATGTCTGGAAAACTCCACCTACTTGAGGAGCTGATCAATGGATGATGGGCGACTTCGGATTGCCATCGAGTCGAGCGCGTAGCTCGCTTAGTGTGCAGTCTCAGTGGCTCAATCGAACGAAGACAAGATTTCGCCAAGTACGCGCTCCGCAGTTGTGTACGAGAAAGCTTGCTTCGCCAATTCGTAATTGTGGGCAGTGATTTCTCGAACCAACTGAGGATTCTCGAGCCATGTCCGTACCTGTTCCGCGGCCTGATTGGTTACTGCTCCATCGAGCTCAACGACTCTAAATCCCCGCGGCTCAATATCGGCGATGTAGACTGGGTATCTGTTGACCAGGATTGGCCTGCAATAGAAAATCGCCTCAAGAAACGCGTTGCCGAATCCCTCAACCAAGCTGGGATAGGACACAAAGTCCGATGCTGCATAGGCATCCTGCAGTGTCCATGAGCCAGAGCCGCAGTCTTCCTGTGTTTCAAGGGCGGGGAACCAGTCGGCGAGGTACTGCAATTCTACATTTGCCCGAGCTGCAGTTGAGGTAAGGAATTCCAGATAGGCGACGCCCTCGTCGCCGGCGTGATGAGTGACGAGGAGAATGTGGCGTCGATCTGGCTCAATCTCCCGAATCCGCCGGACAAGCTCTATCGTATGTTCGATCCCTTTACGCGGGACAACGCGCGTTGGCTGCAGGATGAGGCGATCTTGCGGGGCGAGCTCCAATGCACACCTTAGCTCGTCTCTCCGTCCCTGCCGCTCCGATGGAGCGCGATCAAAATCGAGCACATTGGGCAACACGAATGAGTCCAAATTGAGCCGTTCTGCAAGTGCTTGTTGAGCTAGGCTGTTGATGACCATATGGCGGACTGAAGGCAGATCTGGAGGAAAGCACCGGATGAGAATCTCGGGAATTGCGTGGATGGCAAATCGTTCTCTTTCCCACCAAAAATCATGGTGGTGGGCGATTGTCCTGATGCCTGTTTTCGAGATGTAGTCAGTAAGGGCTACTCCCAGAGGGAGATTCATCGGTATGGTCAGAGCGTTCTGCGGCAGGAGAACGTCAACCGAGTACTCGCGAACAAAGGTTCCGATCTGAGCCTGTATTCGAGCAGCCACAATGGCGATCTGCGATTCCAAGCCGTCTGCATGACGCGTACCAAACGCCGCCTCTTGAAGGGCGCGAATGGTCGGATGATTGAACGACATCTCTGGAACAACGATTCCCTCCAAGCTAGACTTGGATAGTTCGCCTGCGCAGTAGAAACAGGTATGTCCAAGGCGCGATAACACCTCGGCAACCTTCCCCGCTTCAAGTGAGACCCCATCAGTTCCTGCGAGGCGCGTTGACACAAATCCAATGTTCATGCGACCTCTTGAGTCAACCACAGCGCCTGAAAGGGAGCCAGTTGAATCGACAAGCACTCTTCATTGGCAGTGGCATACGTCGTGCCATCCAACAGGTCGACCAAACTGGATGCTCCGGCAAATCCAAGCTCCTTGGGTTCGATATTGATCATGACTGTCTCTGCGGTCACATTGTGGAAGCAGCAGACGGATTCCGACTCTGTGGGATCCCATCGTCGAACTGCGAACACTCTCGAATCCATTGTGATGATCTCTTGTCGACTCCTCGGATGAAAGGCCTTGTTGGAGCCTCTGACGCGCAGGAGATGACAGAATCCATCGAACACAAGACGTCTCAATGCTTGAGGATCAGCTAGGGTTCGAAGGAGATCGGACCTTTCCAGTTTCTCCCTGTTGATAGCTCGATTCTCTCCCGAAAGTTCGACTCCCGCGCTCCAGCTTCGCGATCCAAAGAAGCTGTGGAAGTAAATGCCGGGCACGCCTGCAAGGCACAGCATCATTGCGTGTGCGGTCAGGAACCGTCGTACTTGCTGGTCGAGGGTGTCTCCTCCAGCAGGATCGGACAGCGCATCGAAGTAGGAGATATTTAGCTCATACGGAACGGCACTCCCATCGTCGTTGGTTCTATAGGAGACGCGTCCTCCGTGTGCCAGCGTCTGCTGCACAAGCGCCTGTACTTGAGGTTGACTGAGAATACCTTCTGCGGGACGTAGGCCTATGCCGTCGTGCGAAGCGAGGAAATTAAAGAAATTGCCCTTCCCCGTTGGTGCGTCAATTGAGCCAAGCCACTGGCTCAGTGGGTTCGCGTCTCTTTGCTGGAACGCACTTAGAACCAGGGGAGGAAGTGGAAATTGGTAGACGAGTTGGGCTTCGTTCTCTCCATCGCCGAAGTAGGTAATGTTCTCGGCGTGGGGAACGTTCGTTTCTGAGACGAGAAGGACATCTGGTGCGACTGTGTCGAGTACGGCACGGAGAAGCTGGATGATCCTATGCGTCTGTGTCAGATGGCTACAGGAGGTTCCAGCTTCCTTCCACAAGAAAGCGACGGCATCGAGGCGGACTATCTTGACGCCGTGTGCAACATATCCAAGTAGGACCTCGATCATTCGAAGCAGCACTTCTGGATTCGCATAGTTGAGGTCAATCTGATCTTCGCTGAACGTCGTCCATACAAGCTTGTCCCCATCGTCAGTCTGGAATCGGGTGAGTAGTGGAGACGTTCGCGGTCGTACGACGCTCGACAAGTCGGTGCCCTCAGGCATGGTAATGAAGAAGTCTCGATACGAGGCTTTTCCCTCAAGAAATGCTCTAAACCAGAGACTCTTGGCTGAAATGTGGTTCAGCACAAGGTCCGCCATCAACCCGAAATGGCCAGCCAGACGGTGGATATCACTCCAGCTTCCCAACTTCGAATCGACTGCCTCATAGTCAATGATGGAGAAGCCATCGTCTGAGCTGTAGGGAAAGAAAGGCAAGACATGGACGTGAGATATCGCTCCGCCGATTGTCTCATCCAGGAACTCTGTTAGCGTTTTGAGTGGGGCAACGTCTTGTTCGCAAACCTGGTTTCCATAGGCAATGAGGACAGCGCTTCCTTCATCGAGTCTTTCGCAGGCGGAGCGAGGCCGTTCGTCAATTGCGGAACGAGCGGCCTCAACAATCTCGCGCAATCTCGCGAGGGTTGTTGGCGCAATCTCAGAGCCGTAGATTGCCGTCAAGCGGCTGAACATGTCTCGGTCGTCCCATGGCTTCAACTTAAGCGATTCCACGATTAGCCTTTGACTCCCCCCGCCGTTAGGCCCTCTGTTAGGAAGCGTTGAAGTGCGAGGAAAAGAATGACTACAGGAACCGTCATCACGGTTGAGGCGGCCATCACGACGTGTAGTCGTGGCGTAGGATCGTTGAAAATCATGCTGATCTTGATCGGCATTGTGAACATTGCGCTGCTATTTAGAAACACGAGGGCGTATAGGAACTCGTTCCAGGCAATCATGAATGTGTAGATGGCCACCGAAACAAGGGCGGGCACGGACAAGGGTAGTGTGACTCGCCAGATAACGCCAAAACGGCTGCATCCGTCAATCAAAGCGGCTTGCTCGATTTCAGCCGGGATAGTGCGGAAGTAGTTGGCAAGCATGTAAAGGGCGACAGGAAGCGTTTGTGCAAGATAGGTGACGATCAAAATCGGGAGATTGTCCTGAACGCCGAATCCGAGAGTTGAGCCCATGCGGGCGATCATCGCAAACAGCGGAATGATGAGCATAACCCCGGGGAAGAGATACACCAGGAGAATACCGTTGAGCAGGAATCCTTTGCCTCGAAACCGCAGTCGAGCAATGGCATACGCCCCCAGTGTGGATAGGATGACGGCGATGATCGCTGTGGGAACGGCGACCTTAAGGCTGTTCAGGATGTTGCTTCCGAAGTTCCAGAAGTTCGGATGATTGGGATCGAACAACTCCCTGTAGGCGTCGAGACGAAACGCGCCAGGAATATAGACGGCTTCGCGGCTGCCAATCTCTGCGTAATCCTTGAATGACGAACTCACCATCCAATAGAACGGGAACAAAATGCTGGTCAGGAAGAAGATCAAGATCAGCGCGAATATGAATCGAGGCCACGTGATTGATTGTGCCAGACGATCGAGCAGATTTGCGCGATCACTACCTTTCGTGTTGGAGCGATTGCTCGTCAAGATTGAGCCCTGTGTGTCATTCTGAGCCTCGCATTACGGTTCGCGTATACACCAGCATGAACACGCTCAGGATAGCCAACAGGATCATTGCTGTGGCTGCCCCCTTGCCGAAGTTGAGTGCTCGAAAGCTAAATTGATAGGTAAGTACGGGCAGAACATTCGTTCCGAAACCGCCTCCGGTCAATAGATAGATGTCATCGAATTTGTTGAATGTCCAGATTAGCCGGAGAAGGAATATGGCCCCCAACACGTAGCGCAACTCGGGAAGGGTGATATGGCGAAATTTATGCCATGCGTTGGCACCATCCACTGCCGCAGCTTCGTACATGACTCTGTCTACTGCCTGAAGTCGAGCCAAGATCATGAGCATGGCGAACGGGAAATAGCGCCACGCCGTGAAGATGATTACCAACACCAGCGCAAGCCCACGCGTCGCGAGGTAGGCTTTGGGCAGATCGATAAGGCCCATCCGCATCAACAGATCGTTCAACACCCCTGATGGACGGGGGTCCAAGATCCAGCGCCACACGAACGCCACACTTACGATTGGCGCAATGTACGGGAACAAGAAGATGGCGCGAGTTGCGCCTCGCCCACGAAACGGGCGATTGAGCAACAGTGCAGCGACCAAACCAAGTAACACAGTAAGCGCAGTCGCAACGAACGTGTAGACGACACTGGTGACTGCTGCCCCCCACTGATGCACTCCCTGAAATTTGAAGGCGAAGTCGTTGACCACATTGCGATAGTTCTTCCATCCCACATAAGGTGCGTGAAAGACGTCATTCAAGTTGCGCAAGGTAACGTCGTGGAAGCTTATCCAGACACTGAAGACGACGGGAAAGATTATCAACCCAAAGACAATGAGCGCTGTGGGAGAAGTCAGCATCCAGGCCAAGCGGGCTTCACGCGCTTGTAGCGTCCCCCAGCGATCAAGCAAGGGCCGTTGGCCTTTCCGTTCCATTGAGCTACGCCTCCCCACCCCAACACCTGATTGGAATATGGCTAGACGCCAACCCTCTCCGTATCAAGAGGATCGGGCCTTATATCAAGCGAGTATAGCAGCTGGGGATGCACGGCCTGTTGGTTGACCTTTGGCATCCCCAGCCAGTGTAGCATTGCTGTTCGGCTTCTACCGACGTTCTGCCAGCATAGCCTCTACTTGTTCTTGAAGCCACGCAGCCGCAGACTCGGGCGTCATGACTCCCTCAAGTGCAATGTAGCTGATTACCCGTGGAATCAATAGTCGCCCTTCGATATCGCCAACCACGGCGCGTTCAATGGCGTCATAATCCGGGCGGAAGAGCCAACGTTGCATTGTCTCGAACCCGTTGGCGATTTGATCCAACGTCTCGCTCGAGTAGTTGGCGAAGTACGGACTGAGGTCCTTCCAGCCATCCACTGCGCTCTCTAGCACGGGGACTTTTCCGAACGGAGCCAGCGAGAGAACATCAATGTAGCCGTCGGTCAAGAAGTACTCAACAACCAGCTGAGCGGCGGCGTCCGCGCCCTTCATGATGCCGAGTGTGACCAATTGGCCGTAAGAAGCCGATCCATTCGGTCCGACCATCTGCGCGGCAAAGCCGGTGTTGGCTGCTAGATCGTCAACGGCGATGTCGACGTTTCCGCCAGCTTCCAAGCCGGAGCCGTCGACGAGGTCGTCCATGATATAGGTGCTGTAGAACATCATCCCAGCCTGATCAAGCTGATAGGCCTCGCGTGCCCCACGCCAGTACTGAGGGCCCGGCACTGCAGCGCTTTGGAGATCGGTGTAGAACTTCAACGCAGCAATCATCTCCGGGGTATCCATGGTAACGTTTCCGTCTTCATCGAACGGCCAAGCGTTGTTCGAAAGCGCGACTTGCTCAAAGATCTGATGGCCGTAGTTCTGTCCTGGATCTGAACCAATGGCAAGGGCGTACAGCAGGTTGCCCGTTCCAGGAAGCGCAGCCGCTGCTGCATTGATATCAGCCCAAGACACAGGCGGAGTGAGTCCTGCTGCCTTGAATACGTCAGTCCGATACCATAGGGCCTGAATCCAGCCATCGTATGGTACGGCCGCATACTTGCCGGTAGCAGAGTCAACGACCATCGCCAGCGGCCCAGCGCGAAAATCGCTTAGCCCGATGCTGTTGATTACGGCCTCAGCGGCGTCCTGATCAAGGATCCCTTCGGCAGCGAAAACAGACACGCGCTCAATTCCCATGCGGACGATGTCTGGAAGCTGTCCTGCAGCCATTGCTGTGGCAATACGCTGACTGATGTCGGCTTCCTGAATGGGAATAATCTGCACTTCGATGCCGGGATTTGCAGCCGTAAATCGTGCTGCAACGGCTTCATAGACAGCGACACGTTCTGGCTCATTGTCGGTCGTCCAGAATTCCACGACCTTTGCTTGCTGCGCTACCCCTGCGAGAGCAGTCCCGAGAATGGCTAGCGCGACAATCCATGCGACATTCTTCCACCTACGCATTTCCGCACCTCCTGCGAACTTTGTACCGAAGTTGCCTACGCACTGGCGCCGTTGATCTCCTTGCGTGTTAGCTGATTTGGATCTCAACTAAGCGCAGATTGATGTATTGGACTGGGACGGTGTGTATCGGTTCCAGAGAGGCGAACACTAGTAATTTGTTATGACAACTTGTTCTACACATCCAATCCCTCTAGTGCGACTGAGCCACTATAGCATCGTTTCGTCCAAGAAGCAAACGATCAAGATCGCTCTCGAATCAGAATTCGGATAATCCCGCGTGCGCGCTCCACTGCCGCCTCAGGCGACAGCTGCCGGGTAATTGCGCTTTCCATCATAATCTGAAATTGCTCTGAAACGCGGAAATACTCGGCCAAAGAGGATCGACGGTGGGCCATATGAAGGAGTTCGGCAACTTCCTTAATGAATCGATCACGTGTCGGATCGAGCGAGCGGACTACCGACATCCTTGTCGGACTTCGGCCCGTTGACACACAGAAGCTGCGCATGATGTCGGGGCTCACAACTCGTTTGAGCACTTCGAAAGCGAGGTGCGACTTCTTCGACTGTCGAAAGATCACGTAGGCCATGCCTCCGGCTACGGTTGCCGGCGATCCGTCTATGGGAGAAGGGATCGGAATGCAGCCCACGCGATCATGAAACTCCTGGTCTTTCCATCCAGCGATTTTTTGAATTAGCGTCTTCTCGTAACTCCCTCCCACAGCGAACGCTACCTCGCCGCAGGCAAACATCCGAGCGGACTGATCCCACGGATAAAACGCTACTTCTTGGGATGCTACACGGTGTTTATGTACAAGATCGACCAGGAATCGAACTGCGTGAACTGCCTGATCTCCAAGCGTCGTCTGTTGTCCTGCCAGGAATCGATCACCTGCCGCCCATACGAACGGTAGCAGTTGATAGGTTGTCGTTTCTCCAGCAATTGTGCCTCCGGCGAATGCTAGCGAGGGCTTGCCATCACTGACAAAACATTTGGCTGCATCGACGAGTGCATCCCACGTTTCTGGCGGTTTGAGTTTGACTTTGCGCAGCCAGTCGCGGCGATACCATATGAGTGAAACGTTGGCTTCGGGCTGCACACTGTGGAGTGCGGGACTTGCTTTGTCTACAAACGCCGAATAGGAGTCAGAACGCAATCCTTCTACCCAAGCAGGATCAAATACCTCCAGTTCACAGAGAAACTGCAGGCTTGCGAATTCGGCGACCCAAGCCCAATCCAACAGGCCAATATCGGGAGCCTCTCCCCGGCCCACTGCACCAAGGATGTTCGAGCGGAGCTGGGGACGGCCCACAACCTGAGTTTCTATGGCGATAGGCTTGTCTTGGTTCTCCAGATT
The DNA here is from genome assembly GCA_004525685.1 of Candidatus Atribacteria bacterium. GTDB lineage: Bacteria > Bipolaricaulota > Bipolaricaulia > UBA7950 > UBA9294 > SPBW01. The sequence goes on along the minus strand of SPBW01000083.1, from coordinate 1,226 downwards.
AAACGAGTCTACTGCTGCATCAAGTGGGGTGACCCACTGGTCTTCAGTAACGACAATTCGCACGACCTGCGCCCCACCGGCGGTGGCTCTCGATACGTAGGTCCCGCTTCCCTGCCGCTTCTCGAGTAGATCGTCTCCCACTAACTCCGATAGGGCTTGACGGACGGAGATTCGACTGACTCCAAAACTGTCACACAACTCGTGCTCGGTCGGGATTCGACTTCCCGGTTCAAAGATCCCGCGTTTGATCCGATCCCTCAGGATATCGGCAATCTGCCTATATAGAGGAGTGTCTCCATCTCGATGGATTAGCAGTGCGTCTCGATTCATTATGCCTTGATCCCCCTACTTCCAGTGATCGCCGCGCGGTGAGTATAGCACAGGAGATCCATTCCTCTGTATGTGATGCTCCGCATGATTAGTGGGGAACTGCCGGAGCTTGTTAGCACTTGCCCGGAGGCGGGGCAGGAGTTTAGATGGACGCGAGCAGTCTGTGTCGTTGTCTACGAGCCTTCAAAGGCTAGCTGCTGGCGATTCTTGCCGTACGCCAGGAAGACGCAGCACGCGGCTGTGCCTTGACCGCATCGACACCAGCCTTCACGAGACGGGTAGCGAGGAGCGCTTCAGTGACGTTCTGTGCTGCGTCGGTGTCACGAAACTCGCACGGTCGCATCGCCCCAGTCACGGTGACGGGAACCCGCAGATCAGACAAGCGCGCATGTAACAGCTCCCCCATCCTCTCCAGTGTGTCAGTCCCGTGAAGAATGATCACTGCTTCGGCGCTGTCCATCGCCTCGATCGTTGCTGCAAGGATCGTCTCCCTGTGTTCATCGGTCATCTCAAGAGAATCGGCAAATAGCACTTGCCGAGTGTCAATCTCGAGATCGGGCAGTCGGAACCGTGCCAACAGCTGCGGCAGCGTAGTGCGTGCATTACGTAGCGAGCCGTCTCGCTCATCGTACGTCTTCTCGATCGTTCCACCCGTGGTCAGCATCGTTGTTCGCATGCGGTCTCCTAATCAGTCGCTCGATTTCAGGCCAATACTAGCCGCCTCGCAGACCAGAACAGGGATGAAGAACCACCTACTCATGGACCAGTGAGCTCCGTTGCTCCAACGTCCTGCATGAGCAAGGCACTTGCGTAGTCTTTGTGCGACAGCGCAGCCGATCGCTGGAAGGCGTTCTCCACAGCTCGCGCTCTCGTGTTGAATCGGATCTGGCTATCGG
>SPBW01000041.1 GCA_004525685.1 Candidatus Atribacteria bacterium | reverse complement strand
GAGTAAGAGCAGCATTCCTAGAATTACGATTCTTTTCATGGTTCCTCCGTCGAGCATATAGTTGCTACAAGTAGATCTGGATGCATCAGTATACGGCGAAAGGAGGGAAGTGCCTAGTCTGTACTATCTACTGCGTTTTGTGGCGTGATTGCCAGCACCCGCAGTATCGAGAGTGTCTATCCGCTAGTGACTCCACAGGGACTGGTTGTGTGCGCCGTTGTGCCGGGCCGCTGGAGGGCCCCGACATCCCCCCACGTTGGTCTGCCTCTCTGATCTGCTTCAGTGCCTGGCCAGTGCAGCAGAGAATACGTCTTGCGCAGGTACAGATATCTTGCGGACTTGAGTACAATCGAACTCGCTATTTCAACGAAGCACAGCGGCGACTGCTGCCACGGCATGTGAACCAGGAATGGAGACGAATTGAACTCGCTACGATCGATGCTGCGCCATGTTAAGCACTACAAACTCCCGCTCGCCCTGACGATGCTCAGCATGCTGGCACTCGTAGCCATCCAGTTGATCGGACCCTGGTTGATCAGGGCCATGATCAACGCGGTCACAGCTCCAGACGCGGGACCAAATACGCTCGACTTCGTCGCGCGGCTGGCTCTGCTCACGCTTGCCGTCTATATCCTTCGAGCCTTGATGCAGTTCGTGCGTAGCTACTCAGCGCATGTAGCTGGCTGGCATGTGGTTGCCGACATCCGACACGAGGTCTATCGACACTTGCAGCGGCTCTCTCTCCGATTCTATGAAGACAAACAAACGGGACAGCTGATGTCGCGCGTGGTGAACGACTCGGATCTGCTAGAGCAATTGGTCTCTCACGCCATCCCTGATGTCTTGGTCAACGTGCTCATGCTCATCGGGGTGACCGCTGTGCTGATGAGCATGAGCTGGCAGTTGGCTCTGTTGAGCATGGTGCCGATTCCGTTCATTGTTCTGGCCATGCGCGGGTTCGCCAAGTACGTGCGCCCCGCCTTTCGCAAACGACAGGTTGAGTTGGGCGAGCTCAATGCGGCCTTGAACGACAACATCTCGGGAATTCGCGAGATCCAAGCATTCACGCGAGAAGGCAACGAAGCAGACCGTATTTGGGGTCGCATCGCTCGCTATCGCGACTCACTGCTACGAGCACTGCGATTGATGGCGGTGTTTCATCCAGCTGTTGAGTTCACCGCTGCCTTGGGAACAGTCATTCTTATCTACTTCGGCGGGAAACTCGTTGTAGGAGGGACATTGCCGCTAGCCGACTTGGTCGCCTACTTCCTCTATCTGGAGCTCCTCTATCAGCCGGTGCGAGCCCTGAGTGGCGTGTGGGAGAGCATCCAGCAGTCGTTGGCAGGCTCCGATCGCATTGCTGAGCTTCTCGATCAAGAGCCTGATGTGGCTGAGAGGGACGATGCGATCAAGCTATCGGGTAGGGTCGAGGGTGCCATTTGCTTCGACAACGTCAGCTTCCGCTACAGTGCAGGGGAGATGGTTCTAGAGGACGTCAATCTGAGCGTTGCGCCTGGCTCGATCGTTGCGCTTGTGGGGCCGACGGGTGTGGGCAAGACGACGATGTCGATGCTCATTCCCCGCTTCTACGACGTAACCGAAGGATCGATCACGCTCGATGGCATCGACATTCGAGACCTGACGTTGGAGAGTCTGCGGCGGCAAATCAGCATCGTTCTTCAAGAGGTCTTTCTCTTCCACGGCACGGCGCGAGAGAACATCCTATTTGGCCGTCCCGACGCAACGGATGAAGAAATGATCGAGGCGGCGAAGGTGTCCAACGCGCACGAGTTCATTGAGAAACTGCCCAATGGATACGAGACGATGATTGGCGAACGCGGCGTCAAGCTCTCAGGCGGACAGCGACAGCGGTTGGCCATTGCTCGCGCGGTATTGCGGGATGCTCCGATTCTAATCCTTGACGAGGCAACCTCTTCAGTAGACACAGAAACGGAATCGCTCATTCAGCAAGCCTTAGAGAGGCTGATGGTGGGACGGACAACCGTGGTTATTGCCCACAGATTGTCGACGATTCGCAATGCCGACCAGATTGTTGTGCTGCAGGAAGGTCGAATTCTTGAGCAAGGAACGCACGAAGAACTGATGGACCAGGAAGGACTCTATCAATACTTGAGCCAGGTGCAGACGCAAGAACAGGTCTAAGACACTCACCAAGAAGATCAGCACAGGAGCATGACCAACGGGCGTCACGCTCCTGTGCCAAGGCTGCTAGGGGCTGTCTATCTCGATTGAGATGCTGCCTATGCCCACATTCAGCTCAATCATGTCTTCGCCAAGGCCCAGTGTGACATCGCCGGACGAGCCAAGAAAGCCACGTACACCGCCGATCATGCCTGGGAAGCGATCAATGTCGACATCTCCTATGCCGGCTCTGGCCATGATCCTTGCAGATGCAGATAGGGGCAAGCTAAGTCGGATCTCGCCGAGCCCTGCTTCCACGATCAGCGATTCTGCAGCCACGCCGGAGAGTCGTATCTCTCCGATACCGCTAGCGATGATGAGCGCAGAGGCAGTGATCTCCTCGAAGGCAATCTCTCCGACGCCGTTTTCGACGATGATGGTCAGCGCCTCGTGTCCGACGATGGTTACGTTGCCGACGCCGTTTTGGATGCGAAGATCAATGCCCTGAGGAATGCGTAGAACGTAATCAATGCGTCCGGCCCCCTCTGTCCGCAACGAAGTGCCCGTATCTCCAACATCGACGAGGACTTGTAGTGCGTCAATCTGCTGCTGCTTGGCTGTACGTGCGGCCTGCCATTCGACGCGAGACGAGATCGTCTGAGCAGAGTCAGGCACGTAAGAGGAGATAACAATGTTTCCTACTGCGTTCTCGATCGTCAGTTCGCTTGTGCTGTCGATCTCAAACGATCCCTCGCTGGGGACAGTCACCCGTTTACCGCTGTCGCGGCCATCAGCTGCATCGCTCGGCTGGACGGATCCGATGCCTCCAAACGACAATCCGAAGGATACCGTGGGGCCGGAGAGGCTCATCGAAGGGGCTGGGATGCCAAGAAGGTCGCCGAATGGAATCTCGAACAACGGAAGGATGTAGCCGACTCGGAACTCGAAACCCATCCAAGGAAGCAGTCGTGCCGCCATGCTCACGTAGGGCTGAACAAAGGCCATGGCCGTACCAATCTCACGATACGTGGGCTCTGGAACCAGTCCCTCAGGCGCAATCGTTTGAACCAAGTAGCCGTCGATCGACAGAACGTTGGCGCCACCGCCCAGTAGGGCTCCCACAGACAGCACAGAGCGCTCATTGCCACCGATAGCACGGCCCATGTCGAATCCGCCGCCTGCCGACACAAGCTCTGCAGACAGCTCATCGTTCTCAGAGAACGCGAGCAATCCCCAACCACCACCGCCAAATACGGGGCCACCAACGATGCCTCCACGTCCATTGCCGCCTGCGCCGATGAGGACGTCGCCCATCGACGGGAGGCCGTTCTCAGACATGAATGTATTGATCCCTGTCATGTCGGGGAAGAAGGCCATGGCCATGGCCCCTCCATATCCAAAGCCATATACCATTGGCTCTGCGACGGCAAGGGTTGAGACCAGCAAGCAACCCAAAGCGAGAATCACGAGCGAAGCGAGTTTCCGTTTCATCAGTACCACCTTTTTTTCAAAGCCGCAGGCAGACTTCACGCGGCTTGTTGGATTGTAGTGCTCTTGGCCCAGAGATGCGAAAGTGCATCAGGACGAGCGTTCAACTTCCTCTAGTGGGGCATCTCCTCAATTGCTCAAACGAGGAGCTTCGCGTAGTGGCCTTCGCGCGTTCGGACGACGAAACCATCGCCTGCCAAGCACAACACGCGGTGGATTCCATAGCCCGACTCCGCAGCCTCAACGATCTCGTCGAATCCAGGGCTGGACACTTGGTAGAAGGCGTTCTCCTGCTCGCTGACGTAGACGACGCGCAAGTAAAACTCCCCCTCGTCCTGGCACAACTCCAGATCGCGCAGATCATCTGGCTCGTAGTATTCGGGTTCCCCACGTTGCCGTCCCCGTCATAACACCAGGACCCGATAGGGTTCGCGAGCCATCGGTTGATAGACGGAGTCGATCACAATGCGCAGTTCCCAGAAGAGCGTGAAGTCCGCGACAAGAGACTTGCTCCCTGATTGCGGCGCGACATCCCTCTGGGTTCTCAATCGCTAGATCATTCCAAGAGAAACGGAGCAGCCAAGCAGGCTGCTCCGTCATCCTTGAAAGCCACGGCTTCCAGCCTAGGGGCTAGATGGCGCCGAGCACCAAGTCAGTGAGCACAATTCCCGATCCGGTGGCATCATCGCCCCAGATGTACTCGACCAAGACGCCGGAGCCATCATCAACCCATTTGGATCCAGCAGGCAGTGAAATGGCGGCGCTCTCAAGAATGCCTTCCACCTGTGTTGCGATCAGATTGGGATTCTTGTCGAACATCAGAGCGACCAAGCCAGCAACATGTGGAGAGGCCATGCTGGTGCCGCCCAAGTAGAAGTACTCGCCAGGTGTGCCATTGGACCACAATTGAGGCGTTGCCGCGCCTGAGCCAAGATACGGCCCGACGACCCAACTCCCAGGTGCAAGTACATCCAGATCTTGCCCCGGCAGCTCGCGGCCACTGAAGTCAGAAACATAGATCAAATCGACGACACCGCTTGGCACGAGAGGTTCGGGAACATCCAGTCGCCACCAACCAGCGGCACTCCACTCGTTAATCCAACCGATGGATCCCACACTGATAACAGGTTCATACGCTCCCGGATAGCCCATCCCCTCAAGGCCGTTGTTTCCTGCCGACGCCACAACAACCACATTGTTGGCCAGCGCGTAGTCGATGGCTGCCGCCTCAAGTGGCGACAGCTCCGGTCCACCCAAGCTCATGTTGATGACCATTGGCGCATCGAGTTCGATCTTCAGATCGGTAATGTAGACGATGCCCGCTGCGATGCCTGGCGACCAGCCAGAGCCTGCATTGCTGAGCACCTTCACTGGGATGACCGTTGCCATGGGGGCAACCCCATTGACCGCATACGGAGTGGTCAAGCTCTTGACCCAATAGCCGAGTACGGTGCTTGTCACGTGCGTTCCGTGTGAGTTCGTGTCGCGCTCCCACAGGTGAGGAACGTCGGCCACGGCGGTGTTCTCGCTCTGTCCGCTGTTGAAGGCCTTGGCATACTCCACTGCGATCCGATCCTCAGGCAGGTAGTCGCGCCAATTCTCCACCAGTCCCGTATCGAGGACCGCGACATAGACGCCCGTCCCATCATAGGGCGTTACGCGTGGGACGCCCAGATCCGTTACGTTGATCAAGTCGAGATCCCACGTGCTGATTCCATCGGCATAGTCATGCACGAATCGTTCTGCCGTCGATCCTATCTGTCGTACAAACGGCAATCCCGCCAATGCGGGGATGGCCGATTCGCTGACCTGCATCACGACGCCACCAATGGCATCGATGCGGCCAGAGATCTGTCCATAGGACCCCAACTCTGCTACGACAGCGTCCGTCAGATCCCCATCAACAACGACTTCGATTGTCTGCAAGGGATCGTAGTCCCGTGGTCCCAACGATGTTGGTTGCAGCCATGTACAGCTTGAGATGGCCAGCCCGATCAAGAGTATCAATCCGCCTAACGGTAGCCATTGTTTCTTCATGCTTGTGCCCCCTTTGGCAGGTGATATACGGATACAACGCAGAATAGAGGGCAACTGTCTCCAAAGTCAAATTGCATGCACTTGACGGATCAACAAGGAGAAAAAGGGCGGGCGTCGCATCCTCTCATCTCGTATAAGCCAAAACCTGCCAACCTCTTCTAGTTCTTAGCAGAGTTCGGCAGTAGGCTGATGCGATGTCCATGCGAAATCTCCTGCTTCTCATCTGTGTGGCAGTTTCTGTCACTGTAGGTGCAGCAGGTAGACAGCTTGACGTGTACTTCATAGACGTCGGCCAGGGCGACGCGATTCTCGTGGATTACGGGGAATACGAGATGCTGATCGATGCCGGACCGAATGGGTCCTGTGCTGGCTTTCTGTTGGGCTACGTCGATGGTCCGCTAGAAGTTGTCGTGGCAACACATCCACATTCAGACCACATTGGAGGTTTGGATGATGTGCTTCGAGTTTTCGATGTGCATGAAATCGTGACCAACGGTGCAACAGCAAATACCAGTGCCTATGTCAATTTCATGGCAGCTGTCATGGTCGAAGGATGCGAACGTACGATTGCCAGACGAAATGGGACGATCGAACTGGCCGATCTTGAGATTCGCGTGCTGCATCCCTACAAGCTATGGGGAGACGCGAACGAAGACTCTCTGGTCTTGTCTCTTACCTTCGGCGCGGTTGAGTTCCTTTTCACCGGGGATATCGAAGCACACACCGAGGCTGAGTTGCTACGAATGGGTTGTCTGTCCGACATAGCCATCTTGAAGGTTGCTCATCATGGATCTGCCTACAGCTCAACGCCTGAATTCCTCAACGCCGCGGAACCGAAACTCGCCATTTACTCGGCAGGCGTAGGCAACAGATACGGACATCCCTCAGAGCTAGCGCTACTGAACTTGCAGGCCATCTCGGCCGAGATACTCGGGACGGACCCATACGGAACGATCAGAGTGTCGACGGATGGCGAACGTGTCACGAGTTCGGCCCGTTCTGAATAGCCTCGTGGCAGCGAATGAAGAAGGACCGCCCTCCTAGGGTGCCAGCGTGAGTCTGCCGATGTAGTTGCCATAGCCAGCCGTGAACCAAACGTCACCAGCTGAGTCGATCTCCAGATACAGCGGTTCCGATTCCTCGGCAAGCCGGTATACGGTTGCTTCGCCTGCTAGTGTGTCCAGTCTGCCAATGGCTTCGCCGACGCGGTCGGTATACCAAATCGCTCCATCCGCGTCGAAAGCGAGATCATACACCTCACCCGTCCCTGGAATGCGCCACACCTCAGACAAACCCGTTACGGGATTCAGGTGCCCGATGGAACCATCGACGATGTTGCCAAACCAGATGCTTCCATCCGCCGCAGGCAAGAGCCCCTGGAAGATAGCCACGTTCTGGATGGTTTCTAGTAGCTGGATCGTGCTCGCCACAGGATCGAACCGAATGAGAAGCGGCGTTCCGAAGCTGACCCAAAGCGTTCCATCATCAGCTACAGCGAGATCCTCCAGCCAGCGATCATCGCCAAGCGGCAACTGCCACTGCGTGTAGGGAGGAGATGTCTGGGGAGCTGCTGCAGGGAACGGATCGGTGATCAGCCTAATGTCGTAAGAGAAGCGTTCATATTCTGCAGGGACGATGACTGGAGAGATCGATGAGACGCTCTGCGTGGCCGGATAATCTGAAGGAGCGTCAGTGACCCGCGGCGGATCTGCCGGATTGTACTCAAAGCGCAATAGACCTTGGATAGCTGGTTCAGCTATCCAGAAGACAATGTTGCCACCGGCTGTGTCAGGCCCGCGATGCAGTTCACCAAGACCTGCATCAGGGAAAGGAACAAGAGACGTACTCGTACTCGTGCCCTCGGGGTTGAGGTACGAGATGTGATTTGCGCCTCGAATCGTGCAAAAGACAATGCCATCAACAATCGCGACGTCCTGGGGATGCTCGGAAACGCCCCAAGAGCGGTAGAGACTGTTAGCGGAATCCAGACGGATAACCTGCATGCCACTGTTGGTAACCGTGTAGACCAACCCGCCCTCATCCAGAGCGATTCCTCCCGGGAATGAATTTGCCAAAGTCATTTCCCACCGCGTCAACGATGCTGATTGTGTGTCTGCCCACACGCCAACGCTCAATGCAGCGCAAATCGATACAACAACTATCCCCAAGAACATTCGTCTCATCGCAGCCCTCCTCGATAGCTCCGCCCCATTCTAGAGATCATCGCCTAGTGCGTGCAACAACTCAGCGGGGTCAGGTCTTGTATTTCAACATTGAGTCCTATCTATCAGCGGGGTCAGGTCTTGTATTTCAACATTGAGTCCTATCTAGGAGCCCCACAATACGACTCACGCTTGCGTAATGCAGGCCCACATGATCGCCAACCTGCTTTAGCGTATATCCGTGTTGGCGTACCGCCGCATGAATGCGCGCATTTCGCTCTCTCTTGTTGGGCCCGATCTCGTTGAATAGACTGCCAAGAGTAGGCTGTGCAAGAGTCCTCTCGATTCGCGGAATCTCCTTTGACAATGCAATGTCTGTCAGAAGAGGCTTCAGCCTCTCACAGAAGGAGTTGCTTCCCAGAAGAATGCCCCCAACGAGATCTTTCCAAAGGCAGATGCCGATGCCAGCTTCCACAAAGCGTCGGTACTCAAGAAATGCTCGGTCTCGTTGGGGGTGAAATTGCGCCAATAGCCAATCAATTGAAAGGAAGCCAGGTGCGCTGATCTCCCCAGACGTTGCGCCGTAGCTACTCCATGTCCACTGCCGTGAACGCTCGACCATCTTGGCTCGAACGGGGTTGAGAACAATGTATCGTGCAGCGTCGAGAAGATGACTCTCTTTCTCGATGAGGATGGATTTGAACCGCCCTTGGAAAACATGCCCAGCTCGCTTGTGCCGCCGATTGGACGACTGCGTGTAGACTCCATTCAGATGACGCATGCCCCGGGATAGATTCGCGTTGGGTGTCTCGACAAGCAAATGATAATGATTCGACATCAAGCAGTAGGCATGGCAAATCCATCCGAAGCGCTTTACGACGTCACGGAACACATCCATGAAGTGCATGCGATCTACGTCATCGAGAAAGATGTCCTGTCCAGTGTTGCCACGTGAAGTGACATGATACATAGCGCCTTCGAATTCAACTCGCATTGGTCTGGCCATACGAGCAGACTAGCATGATTAATGTTGAATTACAAGACCTGACCCCTATGCGACCCCTATGCTGTGGTGTATATGCAATGCAGCAGCTGAACCCGCAGTAGAGAGTGACGTCAACGCGACGTCACTCTCCAGGCGACATGCAGGGCTGTTGTTGCTCCCAGCCTAGTTCCCTATGGCCATCTCCCAGATGTCGTGGCTATACGCCTCACCTGACGCGGGTTGAGAGATGACTCCGAACTCCAATGCAATGTCGGCCGTCTGCTCGAACAGAGAGGGTTCAAGATATCCCAACTCTCTGCCCGATCCCCAGATTACCTCGACCACAGCATCGAGCATCAACGACTGATGAAGTCGGCTCATCGAACCACTCTCATCCTGTGCTAGCAGAATATTGACTGCTTCGTTGTGATGGTCGCGCGCATACTCCCAGCCGCGAAGCGAGGCACGAACAAAGCGTGCTGCGATGTCGCGATTGGACTCACTGGCGAGGAAGGCTTCGCTGGCGAAGATCATGTCTTCGAGCATGGCCACGCCTTCGTCATTGACATCGAATACTGTCAGTTGTTCGTCAGGATTCACCATGGCCTCAAGCGCGGCGTAGGCCTCAGCGCTAAGAGCCAATACCTCTTGGGCTGTCAGATTGACTGCAGCACCGACAATGGCTTGCCGTACCACATTCAATTCGTTGTAGCTCATGGCTGCCGATGCCGCTACACTGCGGCTCAAGAAGGCGTTCATATCAAATGCCTGGCTCTGAAGCATTAGGTCGCTTTCAGGATTCAGCCCATACTTCTCCAGCAATGCAAGAAGAGGTACTTCGTTCCCGCCATACCAAACCTCGATCGATTGATCGCGCAGATCGGCTGGTCGAACGATGCCCGAATCGGCCCACGCAATCATGCGGAAGCCACTCGATTGGAAGATCTGAGCGATATTCACCAACTCGATGCCTTGATCGCGCGCTGCCAGCAGAATTCCCATCCAGGTGACGCCGAATTGAGCTTCTCCCGATGCGACAAGATCCTGAGGTTCAGCGCCGCCTCCAGGGAGAATCGTCACAGACAGACCTTCGTCTTCATAAAAGCCCATCTCGTCGGCCACGTAGTAGCCGGCGAATTGCGTCTGGGGAAGCCACTTCAGGGCGACGGTTATCTCGTCGTCGGCTGCATAGCTGAGGAATGTGATGCCCATTACAATCGCTGCCACGCCAATCAGCAACATACTTGCGCGTAATTGTGTCTTTGCATTCATATCAGTTCCTTCGTTTCGATAGGAGTTGCGGCGAAGCGATATTGCGCTCAAACGTCGCTTGCTATCGAGACTTCACGAGCATGGGCCGCAAACGTGAACGCTTGATGTGGTTGCTGAGGGTAAGCCGTGGGGGATTCACCGGATACGCGCAGATTGATCTCGTCGGCGTGCTGGAGTGTGCGGGTTTCTGAGAAGATGGGGACACATACAGGAGACGACAACAATTGTGCATGTCTGAGAGAAGCTGTAGCATGGCAGGTGATGCACATAACTCACTAAAGGTGGTCTCCATGAAGACACTCATCGGAATGCTTGCCAGTCATGATGATTCCCCGCGGAACAACGCACTCGCGCGCCTGCTTGACGAGCTTCACGACTCGTATAGGAACGAGGAGTGGTGCAAGCACTATGCGATTGTGATGACGGGGGGAACCTATGATCGAGTGATCGACGGCAGGGCCGCGGATGCCCAAACACAGCAGGTGATTCCAGTGAAGCAGGAGACCTGGAAGTGGCTTCATGAGCATTGCGGGATTGTACGCTTGCCAGCCGGCAAGCAAGGGGGAGTCACACTGCTGGCGTGTCTGGTGGCGCAAAAGCGGATTAGCCTGTTGTGGCCGTTTCTCTCACCGCGCACGGGGCACTGGCTGAGTCCTGAGAATCTTGCCTTGATCCGTCTTGCCGATTTTCACGGCGCGAGCACGTACATGAATTCGGGATCCGTAGGGGAATGGGCCGATCAATTCGCCAGCCAGCATGTGGGCCGCGACGTACAAGTTTGGCCTCCTCAACACGATCTGCGGTTACCGGGAACAAACACGTCGCTTCCCATCAAGGAGAAGCACGTGATGCGCGACGATGTCGAAAGCAGCGTTTGGGAGGTGCAGAGCCCCCTCGATGTACGGCGAGCAGATCCCTATATGCGCTTCGGGGAAGATGAGAAGAAGAATCCAGTCATCGCACTGATTGCGCACGACGAAATGAAAGAGAACATGGCGCAGTTTGTGTACGACTACCGGCGAGAGCTCCGACAGTTCAGGAGGATTCTGTGCACAGGCACCACAGGCAAGGTGGTGGTCGAGTCCTCGCCAGCGCTTGAAGACCAGATATATCGTTATCACTCTGGACCTAAAGGCGGTGACGTCGAGATTGCAACCGAGGTTCTGTTCGGCAATTGCCAGGTCGTTGTGTTCTTCGTCGATCCGCTTCGCCCTCACCCTCACACTGACGACATTCGCGTCGTGTTTGCCGCATGCATGCTCCAGGATGAAGTGCGCATGTTCTCCAATGAGCGCCAAGCAAGGGAGTGGTTCGAGACCGAGTTTCGATAACCCATGCGAGGAGATGATGTCAGTGTGAAGAAGTCACCGGCAATCGGATGCGCCCATGCGTGGTATGGATATCCATGAACTGAAATGAGCCAGCCTGTTCATGCTTTTGGCATTTGATGGGCTTCGAACCAGAATAGTCTGTCAGGAGGTGGACCATGCAACCCATTATCCGTAGGTTATTCGTCTCGTGCTGGATTCTGATTCTTACTGCTGCCACAGCCAGCGCCCACAAACCGATATCCATTGGCGGCGTCTTCCCGACCTATGACCAAGCTCTGATGATGTCGGAGATTGATGTTAGTCAAGTTGTCTACTCGCCATTGAGCGAAGCGAACGCGCAGCTATGGCTGGTGTTGCAGGCAGAAGCAGACACGCAACTGGACGTGTCGTTGGGTGTGCCTGTGCTGGAGCGGCTGACAGGCTATCGGCCCAATCTTGCTGTTCTTGCACCAGGATTGCCTGCCATCGACCTGCCCTTTATGCTGCCAGCGAATGTAGGAGGAATTGTTCTCGCCTCAGCCGACACGCAAGTGCCGCGAGCCTTCCATGAGCCATTCACAGGAACGAACTCCTGGATTCTGATCGAAGACTCAATCGAGCTGCCTGTCGCAGGATTGGCTTACATCGTCGCTTGGGCGCCGAACGATCAGGCAGACAAACTGTGGGTTGCCATTGGCCAACGTGAACAATTCGGGCCAGCCGACTTTGTGTCCTTCCCCGCCATCATTCGGGAAGTCCGCGCGTTTCATGAAGCTGGTCCGCAAGATCGCGGCGTTCTCGCAGCCCTTCTGTTCGGGGGCTTCACCGCCGCGTGGCTTGCGTTGTTGTTTGCACGATAGGCGGTTGAGTCACCCTTGCATAGGGAGAGAGCGTTGGCGTGGCGCATGACGAAGAGGTGGCGCGTCGGCCACCTCTTCGTCGTTCGAGCGCTTGACACGTTTCCTCTGCAAGGAGGTGCAGTGCTTGTCCTAGATCAGCCACACCTGATCTGAGTCAATGACTTGTCCACTCAGGACGTGGCATCCTCTGTAGTGAGCCATCGAGATGAGCCTCATACGCAGCCATGTCGAAGTGTCCGCCAACTCGCCTGGCTTGCAGGCGGAATACTCTTCAAGAGAACGAACAAAGAGCTGATGTTCTCCAGCCAACTCGCCTGGCTTGCAGGCGAGTTGGCGTTCTCCTAAGGGCTGGCATTTCGTCGCAGAGCGCCATCAAGGAAGGAGGAATAGGCGCTCATATCGAAATGGCCATGTCCAGAGAAGCCGATGAGAATCGTTTTTGCTTCGCCGGTTTGTGCGCAGTCTTTGGCGATTTCCATCGCCGCATGCACAGCATGCGCTGTCTCCGGTGCCGGGATAATGCCTTGTGCACGCGCAAACTGGATCGCGCTGGCGAACACATCGACCTGGTCATAGGCAATTGGATCAATGATGCCGTCTTCAACCAAGCGACTGACGATGGGGGCCATGCCGTGGTACCGTAAGCCGCCCGCATGAATCGGCGGCGGTACGAAGTCGTGCCCCAGACTGTGCATCCGCAACAGTGGCGTCGTCTGCGCCGTATCGCCGAAATCGTACTTGATGGAGCCTTCAGTCAATGTAGGACAAGCATGCGGCTCGACAGCAACGAACTGTGTCTTTCGGCCACTTAGCCTATCGGCTCGGTAAAACGGCAACGCGATCCCAGCGAAATTCGATCCTCCGCCGACGCAGCCAACAATGACGTCCGGGGTCTCACCTGCCAGCTCCATCTGGCGCTGCGCCTCCAGCCCAATGATTGTTTGATGCAGCAGAACGTGATTGAGCAGACTGCCGAGCGAGTACTTTGTGTTCTCACTGACCATAGCCAGCTCGATGGCCTCGGAAATGGCCATGCCCAGCGATCCTGGTGAATTTGGATCTTGAGCCAGGAATCGCCGGCCCGCCGCTGTGCGATCCGAGGGTGACGGGATGATCTCGCCATTGAATGTACGAATCATCGTCTTGCGATACGGTTTCTGCTCAAACGAGATGCGCACCATGAAAACTGTGCAATCCATCCCAAACGTCTGACAAGCATAGGCTAGCGCGCTGCCCCATTGTCCAGCGCCAGTCTCGGTCGTAAGCCGCTTGATGCCTTCGACCTGGCTGTAATACGCCTGCGGAACTGCTGTGTTGGTCTTGTGCGATCCCGTCGGACTTGCGCCCTCGTATTTGAAGAAGATCTTGGCGGGGGTTTCAAGCAAGCGCTCAAGATTCAGCGCGCGCTGCAGAGGCGTCGGCCTCCAGCGGCGGTAGACATCAAGTACGGGTTCGGGAATATCGATGGTTCGATCTGTAGAGATCTCTTGGGCAATACAGGTCTCTGAGAAGAGTGCGTGCAAGTCAGAAGGTGGCATCGGCTCGCGAGTGCCGGGATGAAGTGGCGGATCCAACGGGCGATCCAAGTCGGCCTGCACGTTGTACCACTGGTTGGGTAACTCGTTCTGATCCAAATGGAAGAGCGTTTTCACGATGGTTCTCCTTTCATTTCCTAACGGTTGGGCTTCACGGCAAAGAAATGAAGGGTCGCCACCAAGACTTGTACGGAGGGACAGAAAGAAGGGGAGGAAGAACGCGTTGACGCTGGATCAGGGCTCTAGCCGAGCCAAACAGACCTCCTTACGTTCATCAGTTGCCTCCCAGCAATGGGTGATGGCGTTTACTATACAGGCGAAACCGCGAACTGCCAAGTTAGGATCGAGCAGGCGCTATCGATCTGGGCTTACAGGCGCGCCGAATCCATGGCGCCGGTGTGCAAAAACGCCCGCCCTAGGAACAATAGCTTCCAACTGCAGAGCTGCGGGATTGTTCAGGGCACGTCAGTTCAGCCATCTGCCTCATTCCTGCAAGAGACTTGGACTGCGAGCGGAAATATTCCTACACTGGGTCTCGATATATCTGATCGTCGTATCGGCGACTCTGCATGGCACAAGAAGGGGGCATCATGATGACAGGATCTTGGGGCAGTGAGGGCATCCGATTCAGATCGATACTGCTCAGCCTGCTGTCGATTCTC
>SPBW01000295.1 GCA_004525685.1 Candidatus Atribacteria bacterium | reverse complement strand
GTCAGCTCGTTGAGCTGTTTCGAACTCTCCCTTTCGGATCTACGATCTTCAAGATTGGCAGAGAAGATGCGGCGTGGAACGAGATGTGCGTGATTGGTGAGATTGATGAGTATTTGAACGAGATCCCCGTTCGCGAGTATGAGGACGGGGAGTTCTACTTTGAGGTGGTAGATCCATACCTGGATGCTAGTCAGACACTGGGACTAAAGCAGCAGCTTGACTCTGTGATTCGCATCAGAAATCTGCACGTCGTGTGGGTCCCAAATAAGCCGTCAGCTCCCCTTGATGGCTATAGATCTACGGTGTCTGTTGGGCAAGGTATTGATGTCGTCCGGGAATTGATGCCGGATCAGATACGCTATATTTTCCCTGGTGATATTCCAGATCTTCCAACGGACGAGAATACGTACGAGTTTGTAGAGGATACCTGGGGACAGCTTGAGGAGTACGTTTCGGGGCAGTCGATTGGCGATTCAATCTCCTATATAGCAGCTGCTCTCGGAGTAGTTCTATTCATCATAACTGGCCCAGTTTCTATACCTTTGGCCGTTGCTGCGGGCGTGGGTTACGGCCTGACTGCAGTTGCTGTTGGAGGACAGATGGTGGACGTGTTTGTCGAATCTGTCGCCTATGGAGTGAGCCGTGAAGAATGGCAGGCTGCGAGCGACATTGTACGCGAGTCAATTGCAGATGGGCGAGTGTGTGCTGTGTTTGTCAACATTCCAAATAGGAGCGCAGTACCTACAAATCGGGCAACAGGGAATCCCTTCGAAATGGGAGAGAGAGCCGTCCTAGACCTGTTTGGGCCGCTCTTGGGGACTACGTCTGGAGACTCCAGAGTGGTTGTCTCGCGGGAGGTAAGCTTTGGATTTGATCTTCCACGCAATCTGAGCGAGTGGGCATCACAAGTAGACCTACTCATCAGTCACTCCAACACTGCTCCCATTGCTCGTTCTGACAGCTTCAGTGCCGTCACCGAAATCAGTCCTTGTACTTACGCTCTTGAAAACACTGTTCTGACGAATGACTTCGATGCTGATGGAGACGGAATACGAGCTATTCTAGCTGAGGAGCCCCCTCATGGGGAGTTGACGCTCAGAGAGAGCGGAAGCTTCACGTACATTATTGATCCCAGCAAGGCGGAAAGCACGTTCTTCTCATACTACGTCGAGGATCCATACGGAACTCAGTCCTCAATTGCTCGAGTGGATCTTCATGTCAGCCCATCGCCAGTTGGCCATGCTCCTGAACTGCAAGTCTCCGAGCCTGCACTTCGAAATGACGAACTGGGCCGTGCATCTGCCTTCTTCACAGTAGTGCTCAGTGACGCAGACTTCCTGTGTCTCAACACAGAGGAGACAGTGAAGCTCTATGCCAACGCGGAGGGGATGAGTTTCTCCGTTCTGGCTGATACGGGCGGATGGATGCCATGGGACTCAAACGTCCCTATCGCAGTTCTGAATAGCTCTGACCCAAGCAGCATGTTTGGACTCTCTAGGATGGTTCGCTTCACGCTTCCAGAAAGGATGAGTGAATGGGCAGCGGAGTTTGAGGCAGTAGATGCAACACTGAACAGAGTTGGTGAAAGGGTGATCTTCAAAGGCGGGAACTGGTACCCAGAGACGCTGATTGCAGGCAAGTGGGTGCGAAGTGGACAGGTGTCGATTGGAGGAAGGATCTCCTCTGGTGAGCCGATGATTCTTGCCTTGGAACCAGCATGGTACGAAGCGGGGTGCCTGCAGTTTCGCGATCTCGATGGCGATGCGCTGACATTCCGAGTCTCGCAGATGCCGCGACTAGGCACAGCCAATCTCATGACCTCAG
The DNA here is from genome assembly GCA_004525685.1 of Candidatus Atribacteria bacterium. Lineage (GTDB taxonomy): Bacteria > Bipolaricaulota > Bipolaricaulia > UBA7950 > UBA9294 > SPBW01. The sequence goes on along the minus strand of SPBW01000295.1, from coordinate 458 downwards.
GGAGTGGCGGCAACTACTTCGTTACAGTGCTGTATGAGGTTAGTCGTGAAGCAATGCTTGCCTGTCATGTAGACCACAGAGAGCTGGTCGATCAGCTGACCGTGCAGGCCACTGACCCTCAAGGCGGGATTGCAGAGGCAGAGATGATGATCACCCTCGACGTGATCAACTCCGATCCGGTGTGCGTGGACGATGACGTGACGACACCGATGGAGACGGCGGTGGAGTTTAACGTGCTGGGCAATGACTCGGATGTCGATGGCGATGTGCTGAGTGTGGTTGCAGTAGGTGGGGCAACTTTCGGCGCTTCTTCTGTGTCCGATAATACGATTCGATACGTGCCAGACAATGGTTTCTACGGTGATGATACGTTCACGTATACAGCGGAGGATGGGTATGGAGGTTCAGGCGAGGCGATGGTCACCGTTCATGTGGTAGACACGGAACCGCCGGTGTTC